>NZ_JBEYTI010000010.1:0-191959 GCF_040642975.1 Micromonospora sp. NPDC047548 | reverse complement strand
AGACGGAGATCACCTGACCGCCCAACAGGATTTCTGCTGTCCGCGAGCAGGGACTCAACTGTCCGCCAACAAGGATTTTCCAGCGTCCGCTAGCAGCAGTTGCCGGAGGAACCTGGCAGGCGGTTTCGCCGCTGGCGATGTCCTTGATCCGCTACCGCCCGGCGATTGCTGCGAAAGGTGAAAGCAGTGACCGGCTCAGGGAGGTCCGTCGCAACGAAGTCACGATGTGCTGCTGCCTGGTCTCTCAGGAGGCTGGGCAGCAGCACATGTCGTCGGTGCTTGGGTCCTCAATGGTGGCGTGCACTTGTCACGGGCGGGGCGGTTCGCCGGCTTCGGCCTGGTGTTGCGGCGCAGCAGCCGCGTGGCTCTTCCGCCAGACGCTGATGAGGATCCGTGCGGCGACGGCGCCGCCGATCACGATCGCGGCTACGAGAAGGTCGGGTACGGATTCGGTTTCTTGCCGTACCCAGTTTTCAAGCCTGGCCTGGTCGGAGGCTGCGAGGACTCCACCCAGCGACGTGGTGCCGTCGGTGGCCAGGAGCAGGATTCCGATCGTGACGGTGAGCGTACCGCTGATGATCCCGGTCCAGGTGTGGCGCCATCGCCCCACGCTGATTCCGCGCGGGCGGACGAGCTGGCGTACGAACGGCAGCCGTCCCCACAACAGGGCTAGGACGAGCAGGGGAAGGGCCATGCCGGCGGCGAAGACGAGCAAGACGATGCCGCCGTAGAAGGCGTTGCCGCCGACGGCGGCGACGGTCAGCACCGCACCCAGCAGGGGGCCAGCGCAGACGCCGGCGAGGCCGTAGATCGTGCCAAGGGCGTAGACGGATGCTGAGGAGGTTCCCTCCATCCCGCCGCGGGAAAGGACCGGAATCGGGATGTTGGCCAGCATGATCAGCCCGAGCACGATCACCACGGTTGCTGCGACGGTGACGAACATGTCGCGGTGCTGGTTGACGAACGCGCCCAATGTGCCGGCAAGCACTCCCAGGGGCACGAGGGTGGTGATCAGCCCCAGGTAGAACACACCGGTGCGGCTGACCAGCGTGGCAGGGTTGGCGAACGCATAGGAGAAGAACGCCGGTAGCAGCATCACGGAGCAGGGGCTGAGCAGGGTCAACACACCCCCGAGCAATGCGCCGAGCACTCCCAGTTCCACGGGCTACCGCGCCTTCGCGATCGCATCGTCCAGGACCTTGCGGAACACCTCGATCGGCTGCGCTCCGGCCAGCGCGCTGTCGCCGACGACGAAGAAGGGGACGCTGGTGACGCCTAACTGTTCGGCCGTGGCGTGGCTGTCCTGCGCCGCTGCGCGAAGGTCGGCGTCGGTCAGGTCCGCGGTGAAGCGTTCGATGTCGGGAACACCAGCCTTCCGCGCGTAGGCGATCAGTCGCTCACGGGGCAGATCAGGGTGTACGCCCGCGGGGACATCCTTGTGCACCGCGCTGATGTAGGCGAAGAACTTGCCCTGGTTGCCGGCGGCCCGCGCGGCGACGGCGCCATCCGTGGACTGTTCTCCGAAATACGCCACGTCATGAACCTCGATACGAACCTTGCCCGTCCGCACATACTCCTGCAGCAGCGTGGGCAGCGTCTCTCGGGTGAACACCGCGCAGTACGGGCACCGCATATCGGTCCACTGGACTAGGACCACCGGCGCGTCCACGTCGCCGACCGCCATCGAGTCGTTCGGATTGCGACGTACTAGCGTGAAATCACTTGCATTCCTCGCGCCGTTCGCGCTCTCCCCCGGTGAGGGAGCGGTGACAGGGCTTCGGCCGGGTGTGAGCTGGGCGGTCACCACCACACCGAGAAAAACGACGAACGCGGCGAGCACGACGGTGAGGCGCCGGGACCGGCGATGCTCCGCGTACCACACCCGCACCGCCTGGCTGAATCTCTTCACCAGCATAGGATACATGTTGCATCCAACAGGGTGGTCTGGGAGTCAGCAGACTTCGGTGGCCGGAACCCCGGCCAGCAACCCACAGGGACAGGGCGAAACTCGCCGCCCCGCGCACCGGACCGCCATAAAGCGGCGCGCCCACCCTCCAAGCCTGCCGCCACTCGGGGTAGCCGAGGTGGACCGTCCGCCTACCCGAACCGATCAAGCAGGCCCGGACCGACGCAATTTGCTGCGGACGGTGGGCCGCGGTCGAGGCCGTCCAACGTTGCCCCTGCCGAAACCTCATCCACGCGGGTGGGGCTTGACCCCTGATCCTCGACACGGGGGTTATGCGGCCGGGGCCAGCGTAGCCGGTGCCTGTGGGGTTTCAGAATTCCGTCACCCTCGTTGACCTGGCCGGACGTGGTGCCAGCCAACGACCGTCGGGCATGATCGAAATTCGTGTTGCTGCGACTGCTCTACCTCATGTTCTGCCGTATCGCTGGCTGGCTGGCCCTCATCGCCCGGACCAACGCGGCCAAAGACCTCGAGATCCTGGTCCTGCGTCACGAGAACGCGGTCCTGCGCCGGCAGCACCCCAGACCACGTCTGGACTGGACCGACCCCGCAGCGCTCGCGGCGCTGATCAGACTCCTGCCTCGGGCGCTGGAACGCCATCGGCTCGTCACCCCGGCCACCGTCCTTGCCTGGCATCGACGACTGGTGGCCCACCACTGGACCTACCCGGACTCCACGTGGACTGCGCGCTCACCCTGAAGCTTGGGCACCTGCGGGCTGAACCCGATACGGTGCAGCAACAACGACACCCCGCGCAGGGTGTACCGCTGCCGGAACAGCCGGACGATCAACTCCGCCACCCGTGACAGCGTCCAACGCTGGTCCTCGACCCAGCCGTGCACGGCGGGGCCCTCCTCAAGCGCGGCCGCGAGGGCATCGAGCTGGGCGTTGGACAGCCGCCAACCATTACCGGACGGACCTTTCGACGCCAACCCGCCCTCCCCGTCAGCCAGCCACCGCCGCCGCCACACGTACACCGCGTTGTGCGATACCCGAAGCCGTCCGGCGATCTCCGGAACCGGCACGTCCTGCGCGAACATCGCCGTCGCCTGCAACCGGACCGCCTCACGTCGAGCCCGGCCCTCGGCCGTCAGCCCACCACCATCGGGATAGCCCACCCCGAACCAGATACGCCGCCCATCGACCACGGTCACGTCAACACGCCGGACCGCCTCGCTCTAACCCTGACGATTCAACCTCTGTAGCGACGGACCCTTGGATCGCTCGGCAGCCGACGGTTCAATTGTCGGGGTCGAAGGCGCCGTCGAATTCGAAGACGGGGTTAGGGACGTCGCGGCCGTGGCTGTCGGTGAGCATGGCCTGGCCGATGAGCTTCGAGGGCCCGCCGCCAACGTAGGTGGCATCTGACTTCACCTGCACCTCAAACTTGCCGTCCTGTGGTTGTCCGTGGTCGTCGGTGAAGTGGATCATGCAGATCCAGTCGGGGCCGGGTCCGACATCGGGGACCTTGGGGCCGCCGCGGTCGCAGGCGGCCGAGGCGTTGATGCTCGTGACGGTCACTCCGGGCTCGCCGAGGATGTCCGCCCGCTGGGCGTAGAGGTTGGCGAAGGCCGGCCCGATGGCCTGTTCGAGGCGGTCCTTGGTGACGTCGGGCTGACCGCAGCCGGTCAGTGTCCCGACGGCCGCGGCAAGGCCGATGGCCAGTGCGATGGTGCGCGTACGGGTCATGGTCAGCCTCCGGTGATGTCGCGGCGACGCAGGTAGAGGTAGGCGAGGGTCAGGCAGACGACGAGCCATGCGGCGCTCACGATCACGCCGGTGATGATCGGAGCGTGGAACGGATGCGCGGTGAGCAGGCCGTGCCAGGTCTCGAACGGGGTGGTGAGCAGAACACGGCGGGCCTTGTTGAGCCCGCCGAGGCTGCCGACAATTTGCATGATCATCCCGAGGACGACGGGTGCGGCGACGCCGATGGTGGGGTTGCGGGTGGTCACCGACAGCAGGATCGCCAGGGCGGTGAAGCCGAGCACCGGCGCCACGGCGGTGGCCCAGCTTGCGATGACCAGCGGTAGGGCGTGGCCGGCGGGGATGAGTTGGCCGCTGAGCCCGGGCAAGCGCTGGGTGCCGACGACGAGCAGGCTGGTGGTGATGGTGCTGGCGGCGAGCAGCGCCAGCACCAGGAGGTTGAAACCGGCGGCGGTGAGGGTCTTGGCCCAGAAGACCTGGGTACGGCTGACCGAGCGGGTGAGGATGGTCTTCCAGGTGCCGTGCTGGTCCTCGTTGGCGAAGATGTCACCGGCGACCAGGGCAGCGAGCAACGGCAGCACCCACTGGTGGGCGAAGGCGAGCACGAACAGTGGCACCGCGTAGCCGCTGGTGTGGATGTTCCGGCCGTAGATGGTGTCCTTCGGCGGCAGTTGCGTGTTGAAGATCAGCACGATCGCGATCGGGACGATCACCGCGCCGATGAGCAGCGCGCGGCTGCGAGCCTGGGCGGCGAGCTTTGCGACCTCCCAGCGCAGCACCGCGGCGGTGCCGGGCCGGCGGCACGCGGTGGGCGTGCCGGCGAGTACGGCGTTCGTGGTCGTCATCGGCGGGCTCCAGTCGAGATGTCGACGCCGGCGGCCGGATCGGCGGGGGCGGATTCGGTGAGCATGAAGAACAGCGCCTCCAGCGGCGTCTCGTCCCGAGTGAGGCCGCGCAACGCGATACCCGCGTCGACGATGTCGGCGACCAGCGCGTCGACATCCTTCTGGGGCCCACGGACCGCCAGCCCGTCATCGACGACAGTGACCTCCAGCCCGCGGGCCCGGGTCAGCTCGGCGGCCCGGTCGTCATCCGTGCTGGTGATCCGGTGCGCCTGCTCAGGCGCCAGCTCCCGGAGGGCGGCGATCGAGCCGTGGTGCACCACCGACCCGGACTTCATGATCGTCACGTTGTCGCAGATCTGCTCCACCTCGCCCATATCGTGGCTGGAGAGCAGGACCGTGAGGCCGGTATCGGCGAGACGCCGGACCAGTGCCCGCATGTCGCGGATGCCGGCGGGATCGAGGCCGTTCGCCGGCTCATCCAGCACCAGCAGCCGCGGGCTGCGCAGCAGTGCGGAGGCCACCCCGAGGCGCTGCCGCATGCCGAACGAGTAGCCGCGGACCTTGTCGTGCTGTCGGTCGGTCAGCCCGACGACGTCCAGCACGTCGTCGATGCAGGCGGCGGCGTCGCCCCCGTCGAGGCCGGCGAGCAGGCGCAGGTTCTTGCGGCCGCTCAGGGCGGGATAGAACTTCGGGCTCTCGATGAACCCCGCGACCCCGGACAGGGAGTTGACGCCGTGGCGCTGCCACGAGCGCCCGAAGACCTCGAGGGTGCCGGTGTCGGGTCGGATCAGCCCGAACAACATCCGCAGGAAGGTCGTCTTGCCGGCCCCGTTGGGGCCGAGAACGCCGTACACCTCGCCTTGGGCGACCTGCACCGCGATGTCATTGACAGCGGTCAGTGACCCGTAGGTCTTGGTGAGATGGACGGCGTTGACCGCCAGCACATCGCTCATGACCCGGACGTTAAAGATCACACATGAAGCCAGCATGAAACCGGCCGCCGCGTCGGCGGCGGTTATCCGGGCCGGGCCAGTCGACGGGCCAGCCGCCATCCGGCGTAGGCGAGCGCGGCGAGGGCCGCGACGGCGACCACGTACCACTGGAAGCGGTGCAGCTCCGCCACGATGGCCCGTCTGTGCTCCCCGGCGAGGTAGCCGGCGGTCGTCCACACGCCGACCCAGGCGGCGGCACCGAGGGCGTTGTAGAGGACGAAGCGCCGCCACGGCATGCCGGTGGCGCCGGCGATGATCCCGTTGAACTGCCGCAGACCCTCCACGAAACGGGCGACCACGACGAGCTTCGGCCCGTGCCGGCTCATCACCGCCTCCAGCCGGGCGAACCGCTGCGGGGTCAGCCGGACGTAGCGGCCGTAACGCAGGATGAGTCGCCGACCGCCGGTGCGGCCGATCAGGTAACCGATGCTGTCCCCGATCACCGCGGCCAGAAACGCCGTCACCGCGACCCCGACGATGGCCAGCTCCCCGTGCGCCGCGAAGCCGGCGCCGAGGATGATCGCCGTCTCACCCGGCGCGGGAACGCCGAAGCTTTCCACCCCGATGAGCAGGGCGAGGCCCAGGTAGCCGTGGCGTGCCACCAGGCTGGTGAGGAAACCCAGTCCGCTCACACCCGCTCCCTCGCCGTCTCAGGGGCCGTCGCCGCGTCGTCCGAACGCAGCAGTGGACGCAGTGGGGTGCGGTCCAGCCAGTCCAGAGCGGCACCGACCGGCCGGCGGGCGATCCGGTAGCCGAGCAGCGTCACCGCACCGCCGACCGCGAAGCCGGCCAGCACGTCCAGCGGGTAGTGCACCCCGATGTAGATCCGGGCAAAACCCATCACCGCGGCGGCGGCCACGGCCAGCAGGCCGAGCCGCCAGCTGACCAGCAGCAGACCGGCCGCGACGGCACCGGCCATCGTGGCGTGGTCCGACGGGAACGACGGGTCCGCGCTCCGATCGGCCAGCACCAGGATGCCCGACAATGCCGTGTACGGGCGCGGCTCGTGCACGAGCGACACGATCGGCTGGTTCCCCGCCACCGCGAGCAGCATGCCGACGGGCGCCCACACCGCCGCCGGAATCCGGTCACCCGCGCGCCGGGCGATCCACCAGCCGGCCAGCAGCAGTACGGCAAAGAGCACCACTCCGTACTTCGCGTAGCCGGCGAGCGGGGCGTGCATCCACGGCGTCGCCCCGGGCCAGCTCGTTGATCTCCAAGAAAAGCCGGGTGTTCATGCTGCCCCTCCGCCGTCCAGATCAAGGTGCCGACGGTAGGCAGCCGGACATGAAGGCCAGATGAAGATCGTCGACGGTGTGCTGCACTGGTGGCGGGCGTGACGGTCGAGGGAGGCGCGGGTGCGGGTCCTGGTGGTGGAGGACGAGCGGCGGCTTGCCGACCTGCTCGCCCAGGGACTACGCGAAGCCGGACACGCCGTCGACATCCGGCACACCGGCTCCGAAGGGCTACTCGCCGCCGCCACCGGCACCTACGACGCGGTGATACTCGACATCATGCTGCCCGGCCTCGACGGCACGCAGGTCTGCCGCACCCTTCGCCAACAGGGCAACCACGTGCCCGTGCTCATGCTCACCGCCCGCAGCGAGGTCCGCGACCGCGTCACCGGCCTCGACGCCGGCGCCGACGACTACCTGACCAAACCGTTCTCCTTCGACGAACTCCTCGCCCGGCTACGCGCCCTGCACCGCCGCTCCACCGGCCCGCCCACCACCGAGGCCCGCGCCGGCGACCTGCTACTCGACCCCGCCCGCCGGCGGGTGTTCCGCGGCGACACCGAGATCGACCTGTCCGCGCGGGAGTTCGACATCCTCGCCCTGCTGCTGACCCGGGCCGGGCAGTGCCTGACCCGCTACCAGATCCTCGACGAAGTCTGGGACGGCGAGACCGACATCCGCTCCAACGTCATCGACGTCCACGTCGCCACCCTCCGCGCCAAGGTCGACAAACCGTTCGACCGACACGCCATCGAAACCCTCCGCGGCGTCGGCTACCGGCTCCGCCCCGACGGCGGCTGACATGCCGCGACGTCGCCGATGGGGTACGCGGTGGGGCCGCCTGCCGCTGCGCGTCCGACTGGTCGCCGGCTTCGCCGCGGCGATGTTGGTGGTGCTCACCGGCGCGGGGGCGTTCGTCTACCTACGGGTGCGCTACGCCCTCGACCTGCGCCTCGACCAGGACTTGACCACCCAGTCGGCGCAACTCACCGACGCCGCCCGCGCCGGCACGCCGCTGCCTACCGCCGCCCGGACCGGTCCGGGAGAGTACTGGCAGCTCCTCGACACCACCAACCACGTCCTCGCCGCCAGCCCCGGCCTTCCCGCTGGCTCCCTGCTCACCCCCGAGCAACTCCACCGTGCCCTGCGCCAGCCGGTACGAGCCGACCGGGGCACCCTGCTACCCATCAGCCCCCGCCCGTTGCGCCTGTACGCCGTCCCCGTCCAGCCCGGTGCCGCGCCGGCTGCGGGACAGCCCGCGGTCACCGTCGCGGCAGTCCGCCGCGACCAACGCGACGAGGCCCTGCGCGAACTCATCGGCCAACTCGCGCTGGCCAACCTCGCCGCCCTCGCCGTCGCCTCCCTGGTCGGCTACCGCCTCGCCCGCGCCACCCTCGCCCCCGTCGAGCGCTACCGCAGCGAGGCCGCCCGCATCGCAGCCGGCGCCACCGGCGTACGCCTCGCCGTCCCCGCCACCGACGACGAAGTCGCCCGCCTCGGCCGCACCCTCAACGACATGCTCACCGCCCAGGATGCCGCGTTAGATCGGGAACGGCAGTTCATCAACGACGCCAGCCACGAACTGCGCACCCCGCTGACCCTGCTCGCCACCGAACTCGAACTAGCGCTCCGCCGACCCCGCACCACCACCGAACTGGAACAGACCGTACGTAACGCCGCCGCCGACACCGCCGACCTCATCGCCCTCGCCGACGCCCTGCTCACCGTCGGTACCCAACCCGACCAGGACGCCACCGCCCCCACCGTCGACCTCACCGCCCTACTCACGGACCTCGTCGAGCGCTACCGGACCAGCACCGGCGCCGACACGCTGGGCTGCCGAGCCGAGCCGAGCCTGACCGTTCGCGGAGACGCCACGCGCCTCGGCCGGGCCGTCACCAACCTGATCGACAACGCCACCCGCTACGGCGCACCCCCGATCACCATCACCGCCGACCAGGTCGACGCACTGGTCCGCATCAGCGTCCACGACACCGGCACCGGGATGGACCCGGCGTTCCTGCCCCACGCCGCCGAACGCTTCCGCCGCGCCGACACCGCCCGCACCTCACCCGGCACCGGCCTCGGCCTGCCCATCGTCGACGCCATCGTCCGCGCCCACCACGGCGAACTGCGCATCTGCTCCGCCAGCGCCCACCACCGCGTCAACCCCAAGTTCGACGTGCCATGCGAACATCCCCCGCACGGCACCACCGTGACCGTGCTGCTGCCCGCCGCCCGCCCGTGAACTCGCAGTCTCCGCCCGCACGGGGCCGGTGCTCAAGCGCCGAGGGCTAGCGTGGAACGCAGACGGAGGACATGCCACGGCACGCAGGAAGGTCCGTTACCCCTGCTCCGATGCGCTCCACGAGACAGAAGTCGCAGCAGTCCGGTCAGACAGTGCCGGGCGTCCTCACCGGTGCGGGGTCATCGCCCTCTTGGTCAGGATGGTTAGAGCACCGGCTGTTCTGTCACATCACGATGAACTGGCGCGGTCAACCGTTGACCAGCCACGAGGTCATCCTGGAGAGCATCGCGTCGCTCTTGTTCTTCGCCGTTGCGGGGAGCCAGGTGGCACCGTCGTCGGCGGACGCCTCCACCTCGACCCCGGCGATGTCCGGGGTGGCGCCGCTCTGGGAGAGAAATGCCAGGTCGAAGTGGTAGGTGTTGCCTGTACCGTTCGAGAACTCGGTTTTGGCTACGCGGCTTGCTCATACTCGTTGATCAACCCGTGCAGCGTCTTCCTGCGCCGCACCCGCACCGCACCCAGATCGGCGACCGGTGCTGGAAGGGCGTCTCGGTCAGGTGGGCGCTGCCCGCAGCCCTGATGCGGCCGATGTTGGTTGCAGTGCGCAAGGTACTCGCGCAGCACGGCGAGCAGATGCCGACTGTTGTAGATCAAGATCCGGTCCAGGCATTCCCGCCGGACCGTGCGCACCCAGCGCTTTGCGAAGGCGTTCGCCCGCGGCGCCTGTGGGGGTGTGCGGAGCACCTCGACACCGTCGGCGCCGAACACGGCATCGAACATGCCGGTGTACTTGGCGTCGCGATCCCGGATCAGGAACCGGAACCGGTTGGCCCGCTCCCCCAACTCCAGCATCAGGTTGCGAGCCTGCTGGCCACCCACTGCCCGGTTGGGTTGGTTGTGGCGCCCAGCAGGTGGACCCGCCGGGTCGCCAACTCCATCACAAACATCACGTAGATGCGGGCCAGGCCGATCGTGTCCACGTGCAGGAAGTCGCAGGCCAGGATGCCCTTTGCCTGCGCGGTGAGGAACTCGGTCCAGGTCGGGCCGGCCCGTCGCAGCGCCGGCCCGACACCGACCTTGGTCAGGATGGACCAGATCGTGCTCGACGCGATCCGGTAGCCCAGGCCGGCCAGCTCACCCTGGATGCGCCGGCACCCCCAGCTCGGGTTGTCCTGGCCCAGCCGCAGCACCAATTCCCGCACCTCGGCCGTGACCGGTGGGCGGCCCGGCCGCCGCCTCGGGTAGGTCCATCGCCGTGCGATCAGGTTGCGGTGCCAGCGCAACAGGGTGGCCGGGGTGAGGAAGAACGCCGACCACCGCGCCCGTGGAAGCAGCCTTGACAACCCGGCCAACACGGCACGGTCTACCGGTTCCAGATCCATCCGGCGTACCTGCCGACGTAGCACCGCGACCTGGTGCCGCAGCACGAGCACCTCGACCGCGTTGGCGCGCCCACCGCGCGCCAACAGGATGATCGGCTGCAGTGCCTGACGAAGAATCAGGTAGCCGAACGACAGGATCATGACCGGCAGCATGCCACCAGTCATCGATCCCACGGCGGACAAAGTCGCACGTCAGCGCCTGCGGCCGAGTTTCCGAACGGTACAGGGTCCAGTGGCCGACTTCGAGCCTTCGCCGCGGAGAAGTCCACGGCCACGCTCGTCGCCGCCGCCGACATCTACGCCTGATCCGAGGTGCTGCGGTGGTCCCGCGGGTCCTGGTACTCCTGGAAGTCGCGGAAGGCGGCCTGGACGCCGGCCTGGAACCGGTTGCGCGCGCCGAGTTCGGTCATCAGGGTGGCGATCCGTCGGCCCAGCGTGCGATAGCCGACCCCGAGCTGCCGGGCGATCACCTCGTCCGTGCTGCCGGACAGGAGCAGTGCCACGAGCTGCTGCTGTGGGCGTTCGACCTCGCTGTGATCCACATCGGACGCATTGGGCGGCTGGCTGGCCGGCGGGGTGCCCTGGCCGGCATCTGCCGGGTCGAGCGGAGGCTGCGGCACCGGCGCGGCGCGCTCCCACAGTGCATCGAAGAGTTTGCCGAGTGCGACGAGAAGCCCGCTCGGGTACACCACCACCGCGCCCTGGGTGTGCTGGGCCTCGCCGGGTTCGGGCTCGACCTGCAACAGCGCCAGCCGGTCGTCAACCAGGCAGAGGCTGACGGGCAGCGCCGGCAGGGTCCGTGCCTGCGCGCCGGCGGCGGCCAGATCGGTCAGCCGGCTCCGCCCGCCGGGAAGTTCGAAGCAGTCGCGCTGGTAGACCGCGCGGCAGATCATCTGGCCGTACGGCGGCGTCGGCTCGAGCACCACGCCAGGGTCCGGATCGGACGGACCACCGAGGTCGGACGGTCGGACCAAAAATCGCAGCTCGTGCCGGGCGGTCCGGTGCAGTGTCGTGAGCCGCTGCACGACGGCTCTGCGGCCGGTCACCCTCTCGACCACCGTGGGGCGGCGGGCGGCGGCGTGCCCGCGGTAGGCCGTGGCGAGTTCGTCGACGTGCCGGCGGGCCTCGCGCATCTGCCGCTCGTGGGCGAGCAGCAGCGCCTCGATCGCGATGTCCGGCGGTACCGCGGTGTACCGGTCCGGCGGGCCGGGCACCCGGCTGGCCAGGTCCCTGGCCTCCAGCGCGGCGAGTACGTCCGCGAGCGGCTCGGGGCGTTGCCAGGCCGTGGTGAGGTCGGCGACGGTGGTGGGGAGCCGGCCCACCAGCAACTCGTAGGCCGCCTCCTCGGCCGGGGCCAGCCCGATCGCTGCCAGCGTGCCGCGTCCGTCGGCGGCTGTTCCCGCTGCCGAGTCCGGGGCTGAGTCCGGTGCCGGTCGAAGGCCGTCAGGGCTGGGCATCGTGACCCTCCCCTCCTGCGGTGAGCCAGCCGCGGGCGACCGCCCGGTAGCCGGCCTGGAACCGGGTTCGGGCGTCGAGTTCGGACATCATGTCGCTCACCCGACGACGCACGGTGCGTTCGGACCAGCCGAGGTGGTCGGCGATTCCCCGGTCGGTGAATCCGGACACCAGCAGGGACAGCAGGTCGCGGTCCACATCGGGCAGCTCACCCGGCCGGCTCACCTCGGCTTTGCCTTCGCGGATGCGCAGCGGCACCGCGCGTTCCCAGCACAGTTCGAAGAGTGCGAACAGCGCCGCCAGCAGCACCGGGTCACGCACGATCAGCACCCGGTCTGACGGCGCGGTGTCGGTGTCGAGCTGGAGCATCCCGAGTGGCCGGTCACTCAGGATCATCTTCAGCGGAGTCTCGGTGACCCGGGCCTGCTCACCGGCCTCGATGGTCTGGGAGATGGCCGCGACTCGGCCGGGCAGGTCGAGCGCGCCGTGGTCGTACAGCACCCGGCAGGACTTCCCGCCGCGCAGCAGTTCCAGCTCGGTCTGGTTGGGGTCCATCTGGTTCGCTGCGGCGTACGGCGGCGCGTCGCACACACACAGTTCGTGTCGGGCGCTGCGCAAAACGTGAGTGAGGTACCGGTCGATCTCGGCGGCGCCGTGGACGACCTCGACCGGTTCGGTCGGACCGCCGTCGGGCGTGGTGCCGTGAACCTGGTGGAACTGCGTGCTCAGCGTGAGCATGCGTTGGTGGACCTGGGTCAGCTCCTGGCTGCGTGCACCGAGGAGGGCTCCCAGTGCGGTCTGTGGCGGGATGACGGCATACCGCGGCGGGTCCGTGCTGGTCAGGGTGACCAGGTTCAGTTGTCGGAGTCGGGCGAGTGCTGGTCCGGTGTGGTCGGTCCAGGCGTGGTCGGCCGCGAGCCGGGTGAGTTCGGCGTGGGTCACCGGTGGGCGGGCAACCAAGGCTTCGTAGAGGCCCTGCTCCACCGGCGACAGACCGAGGATGCGCAGCACCCGTCCATCATCACGGACGGAGGGAGGGTGTGCCGCCGGTTTTCCTGTGACATCGGACGGGAGCACGAGTCTGGGGTGGCGGACGGTGTGTCCGCCACCCCAGAGGGTGAGTGGATGCTAGATCGCGGCTGCTCCCGTGCCGCTACTGGCCCGCGTGGTGTTCTCCGGCCTTCAGGCCGTAGGCGCGGGTGATGGTCTGGGTGACGGTGTTGCCGGCGGAGTCGACACCCTCGGCGCGGACGCTGACCGCGCCGGTGGTCTTGGACAGTGCCGGGTGGTCGAACGTCGCGGTGTACGTGCCGTCGCGGGCCGCCTGGGTGGTGACCTGCTTCCAGTGCTTGCCGTCGTCGAAGCTGAGCCACAGCTTCAGGCTCTTCAGCGTCGGCTCCGGCCCGGTCAGGTACGGGCTGTGGTACCCGGCGACCGTCACCTGGCGCCGGGTGCCGGCGGGCAGGGTGTTGTCCAGGTCCAGGTCGAAGTCGTACCCGAGGTACAGCTCGTCGGTCGCCTGGCACGGGTCGAGGATCGGATCGGCCCAGCCGTCCTCGTCGTCGACCGGGGTGTGCACGAACCAGCCGCTGCAGTGGATGCCCACCCCTGCCGGCGGGACGGTGGTGAACCCATCGTCACGCCGTTGCGAGGTGAACGTCCGCTCGGTCTGGACGTCGCGGGCGTAGACCTGCTCGGCACGCGGGGTCTGGTACCGCTCGGTCATCCGCAGGTTCGTCTGCTCGGCCGGCAGCATGGCGTAGGGGCTGAAGTACCCGAAGAGGAAGTAGAACCAGAGCCCCTCCTGCACCGGGATCTCGGTGCCGTCGTCCTTGTACAGGTGCAGCTCGGTGCTCAGCTTTCCGTCGGGGTCCCGGGCCCAGGCCAGCTGACCTCCGCCAGCGCCGTTGTTGCTCAGCGCGTGCTGGATGCTGAGCATGTTGCCGTTGCGGCAGGACATGCACATCTGCCAGAGGTAGTCGGCCGTGGCCGGGTCGACCCGGATCGAACCAGGCACCATCGGCTGCTCGCCCCAGTCGCGGACGGTCGAACCTGACCGCGCGACGGCATCGATGTAGCCCTGTGACCAGCCTCGGTAGCCGGTCTCGTAGACGAACTCGGCGTTGTCCAGCCAGACCAGGTCCTTCTGCGCCGGCCCTACGTAGGAGGTCAGGGTGCCGGGCGCCGTCACGTCGAGCCGGTTCTGTCGGAGCAGCTTCGGGCCGGCGAGGATCGGCTGGAACGACACCGCGGCAATACCGGGTGCGTCGGCGTGCAGCCGGTTGTCGATTCGGTACAGCTCCCGGTCGGTCACCGCGTGCGCCCCACCCGGCATCCGGTCGTGCCCGACGAACGTCAGCGGGTACACGTAGGGCGTCGACGCGGTGGCGTTGACGTCGAGGCTGACCGGGCCCTTCGCCAGCATGTCGGCGAGCATCCGGCCCTCGCCCGCGGCGAGGTTCATCGTCGGGATCGGATAGAGCGGCCACCACTGCTCGGTCGCGTACCGGCTGGTCGGGTTGAGGAACGGCCGGCCGAGCGGACCGTAGCCGAGCACCCCGGCCGCACCGGCCCGCTGGGCGTTCTCCACCCGGTCCAGGCCATCGGTGTCGCAGGGGAACCACTCCGAGGAGGGCTCTGCCGGGCAGATGTCGGACAGGTCGAGGAGAACCAGCTTGCCACGGGCGTCGAGGCCCTCGAAGTCGGCCGGCAGGCCGGCTCCGGCGGAGACCAACGGCAGGGTACGCCGCCCGTCCAGCTTTGGTATCTCCGCGTCGGCGATCTGGTAGTGCGGTGTCAGCCTGGTGTGGCCGGCGCCGTGGACGGTCATCGTGACCGGGTCGGCGCCCGACAGGAACTGGGTGTAGGAGGTGAAACTGCCCCGGGTGGCCTGGCCGTTCGGCAGTGTCCACAGGCGGGTCTCGCCGTAGGGCTGGTTGTAGTACTGCTCCAGCTCGAACCGGCTGTTCTCGGTGACGTCCCGGTACCCCAGCGCCATTTGGTAGGGCACGGAGGGCTTGGGAGTGTTGACCGTCACCCGCTGCGCCTTGCGCAGGTCGAAGGTGACCGAGACATCCTTGGTGGCGTCGACGGTGGGGTTGGTGACCAACGCGTGGTTGAACTCGCCGTCGGCGTCCCGCCAGGTCACGTCGGTGCCGATGCTGTACATCCCCGCCACCAGCTCGCCGGTGTGGCTCTGCACCGGGTCGGACAGACCCAGGGGGGTGAACTCGGGCTGGTCGTCGAGCCGCAGCGCGAGGAATCCGCCATAGGTGACGTCGGTGGCGCCCGGCGGGTTGATCACGTTGACCGAGAGGTTCACCGTCTTGGGTTCCTTGAACCCGCCGACTGCGGTGGTCACCTGGATGTCACCGCCGGTGGCAGGGGCGGTACCGGTGGCGTGTACCGAGCCCTGGTAGGTCGTCAACTCGCCCTTTGTGGCGTCGAGCGTGACGGTGACCTCGGCGGTGCCGTGGGCCGGGACGGTCACGGTCGACGGGGTGACGGTGAGTGCGCCGGCGGGGGCCGGGCCGGCTTTGGTGACGAGCGTGGTGGACAGGTCGAGGATGACCGGTGCATCGCCGTCGTTGGCGTAACTCAGCGTCCTGCTGGCCGGGCCGGTCTGCGGATAGGTGAGCAGCCCGAAGTCGACGTTGCCGGTCGCGTACACCTGCTGGGCGGTCGCCCGGGCGACGTCGACCCGGCCGGCGCCCTGGGAGTAGGCGCCGTGGCCGAGGTCCTTGCTGGTGCTGGTGATTACCTGCTTGATTTTCTGCCCGGTCCAGTCCGGGTGTTCCTGGGCGAGGATCGCCGCGGCGCCCGAGACGTGTGGGGTGGCCATCGAGGTGCCCGAGATGGTCGTGTACTTGTCGTCGACGATCGGGCCGAGGGCGGTGCCGTCGGCCTTCGCGGCGGTGATGTTCACACCGGGGGCGGCAATGTCGGGCTTGAGGCCGTAGTCGCCGCGCCGGGGGCCGCGGCTGGAGAAGCTCGCCATCTGGTCCTGCTTGTCGACCGCCGCGACGGTCAGCGCCGCGTCGGCGGCGCCGGGTGTGTTGATCTGCTGGAAGCCCCCGTAGTTTCCGGCGGCGATCACGAACAGGGTGCCGTACTGCGCGGACAGTTCGTTGACGGCCTGGGAAACCGGGTCGGTGCCGTCGGTGACCGCGCCACCGATGCTGATGCTGACGATCTTGGCGCCGGACTGGGCGGCCCACTGCATGCCGGCGATGGTCGCCGAGTCGGAGCCGTAGCCGTCGTTGCGGAGAACCTTGCCGACGATAAGCTCCGCGCCTGGGGCGACACCCTTGTACTTCCCGCCGGACGCCGCGCCGGAGCCGACGATCGTCGACGCCACGTGGGTGCCGTGGCCGTGACCGTCCTTGAACGCCTCGCCGTCGATGAAGCTCTTCGAGTCGAGGACCTTGCCGGTCAGGTCGGGGTGGGTGTCGTCGATGCCGGTGTCGAGCACGGCGATCGTGACGCCAGTGCCGTCGTAGCCGGCCTCCCACGCCTCCGGCGCGCCGATCTGCGGCACGCTCTGGTCGAGCAGGGCCTTGGTCTTGTGGTCCAGCCAGATCTTCGACACCCCGGCGTCCAGCATGGACGCCGCCGCCCTGCCGGCAGGGTTCGGGGAGTCGACTGACGCCCAGAACCGGGCGGCCTGCTTCTTGGTGACCTTCACCGCAGCGGAGCTCACCGCTGGCAGGGCCTTCGGTGTGGCGGTCGCCGGGAGTGCGTCGGTCTTGGTGGACAGTACCTTCGCGTCCCGGGTGGACTTCGGGTACTGCACGATCAGCGGGAGTTCTTTCGATGCGTCGTCGGCGTAGCCGTTGTTCACCAGGTACGCCACGTCGAACAGACCGCGTTCCAACCGCCCTGCGCCGATGAGCCCGCGCGCGTCGGACGGGAAGACGTAGAACGCGTCACCCTCGCGCAGGTGTGTGAACGACACCGACCGGCCGCCGGCCCGGGGTGCCGCGGCCACCTCCACCTGCGGCGCACCACCGTTGGCACCGGGCAGGTAGGACACCACGTCACCGGTGACCAGGGTGACCTTGGTCGCACCGGCGAGCGGGGTGCTAGTCGCCGGCAGCGGCGATTCGCCGGTGGACGCCGCCCCGGCCGGGCTCGCTGGCGCGGTCGAGGCTGGCACGGTCAGCGGAGGCGCCGCCGTGCCGGTCGGCCCGGTCGCGGCCACCAGCGCGAGTACTACCGCGCCGGTGACCGCTGCCCGCAGCCGCCAACGTTGAGAACGCATGAATGAAACTCCTCGGCGAACATGGGGTGAATCAGGAGGGGGCCGGCCAGCGACTGACGATGACATTCGGTACCGCTCGGTGGAAGGTCGCGGGCAGGCCGGTTGGCGCCAATGGCAAGAACCGGCCTCGGGAACCGAGCCGGTCCGGAACGTGTCAGGGGATTGAGGCCAGCGGGTAACTGGTCAGGTGCCCGTGTTGACCGAGGCGTGACTATGCGGCGCTGGGCATCCATGGGTTGCCCTCGGTGAGCATGACGAGGGCTTCGAGGGAGTGCTTGCTGTGTTTCGCTGCGGTGGGCAGGTAGCTGCGGATCGCGCAGAACTGTTGGGCGCCGAGCAGGGTGCGTAGGCATCCGGACACTTTCTGCCTCAGCTTGATCATGCGGATGTCGCGTTCGGATCCGTTGTTGTCGGCCGGGATCTGCCAGTTGCGGGTGAAGCGTAGGTAGTCGTCTTGGCGCCTGAGCAGGCGGCGGGCCAGGGCGTTGTGCTTCTTCATCAGCTTGCCCGAACGGGTTGCGGTCTGCTCGATCCCGATCAGTACGGCGGATCGGTACCGAGTGACCTGCTCGGCCAGCGCCTGCTCGTCGAGACGATCGCGGCCGGCCTCGGTGGCGTCGGCGACGAGGCGCTGCATCGCCACGAGGGCGTCGCCGGCTTGGGTGGCCCAGCACCATTGACCGGGCGAGGTGACATCCGCGACGGCCTGCGACTCCCGCTGCGCGTGGGCACAGCACAGCTGGTGCTCAGGGGCGAGGTAGGTGTCGTAGGGTGCCCACGCGTCGTGTACGGCGACCCCACGAAACCGCCCGAAAACACCAAGGTCGTCGATACCCGCTATGCCGCGCTTTCGGTGAAGGTGACCAGGGTGTACTTGTCGGTGCGGGCGCAGTGCACCCAGTGCAGCTTGCCCGCCACCCGCAGCCCGGTCTCGTCGAACCCGACCACCTCGGCCTGCACCAGCCGTCCCCGCACGACAGTGAGGAACTCCTCCAAACCCGCAGCGGCGCGGGCGGTGAGCGTGGCGACGGTGCCGGCCGACAGTGGGACACCGAACAACTCAGCCAACGCCTGCGCGGTGCGCTGTCTGGACAGGAACTGCCCGACATACAGATAGACGACAACCGCAGCGATCCGCGGCCCGTACTGCACTGGAGCGTCTACCCCCGCTGGTGCGTTGCCGCGGGTGCGGTGCCCGCACGCACACTCACGCTCGATGAGCTGATACTCGGTCACCTCAATCTTCACCGGGGGCAGATCGAAGCACTGGCGCCGTTCGACCGCGGTGACCGGCCGCCCTACCAGCGACCGCCCACAGCCACCGCATGGTCCCGGCTCGTGGAGCACCTCGTGGTCGGGCCGATCCACCTGCCGCAGCGTGGTGCCCTCATGTCCCGGCTGCCCACCCGGTTGGCGGCGGGTCTTTCCGCGTAGCGACCGGGTCTTCGGCGCGGCCTTGGCCAACCCATCCAACGACGGCGGCTTGCTGGAGTTGCTGGAATTGGCGGCCAGCCGCGCTTCCAACTCGACGATCCGTGTCCGCGCCTGCTCCAGCTCAGCACGGGTGACGGTCAGCTCCTCACGAAGCGAAACGACCAGCGCGACAAGCACCTCAACCGAGGGCGGCGGCAGATCGCCCGGCACAACCAGACACTACGACGGCAGCAGCACAATCCCTGACACCACACCAAACCCGGAGCGTCAACCACAACCCGGACCTGCACAGACGATCTCAGAGACCTGACCAGTTACCCGGGGGCTTGACCCCGCGCTGACAACATGAAGTCCAGGCACCGCCCTGGCCGGCCGTCGAACCGTCACTACTGAGGTACGCAAGCGGGTACGCCGACGTGTGCCCGCGCTCAGCCGGCTGACCGGATCTGGCGCGTCACAGCGGTTCGACGACCTCCGACTCGTTGGGGATGCCCTGCTCGACCAAGACCGGCGGCCCACCGGGTCGACGCCACACCCGATACTGGCGGAAGGACATGGGGAGGCCACGCGCGGTGAACGGATCCGCAGAATCCATGACCTGGATATGCAGGTGCGGCTGCGTAGAGTTGCCCGAGTTGCCGCAGACGGCCAACTCCCGGCCGGCCGCGACCGACTCGCCCTCACCCACTCGGATCGAACCGGCGCGCAGATGGGCCAGCACGACATACCCGCCACGATCCTCCAGCTCGAGGATCACATGGTTGCCCGCGATGGCGCCCGCGCCCCCGCGGACCCGGGCCGCCTGGGTCAGGGCGTAGGGCACCAGCGCGAGCTGCGACCGCCGCGCCACGTGGTCCGCCTCGCCGTCGTGGACCGACACCACCCTGCCGGCCGCAGGCGCGAGGATGGGCTGACCGAACGCGAAGAACCGCTCCACCGGCTCCGTCGACAACAGCGTGCGCCAGTCCCGCGTGGTCGCCGTGCGCCGACCCCTTACGGCGATGAAGTCCATGGCGTACGTCGTGGCAAACAGGTGGGTACCGTGGCTCGGCACGCGCCGCGCCGGGCTGTTCCGCGCGAGCCACGTGCCGCGAAACGGCAGCGTGAGCACGACGTGGTCGAGTGTGGACATCGCCAGCCCTCCCGTGTCACCTACTCGTGGCCAGCCACGAACTCTACCGGTGCACGCCGTGAGCTGTTCCGGTCGCAGCGTACGACCTGATCCTCACCGGGCAGATCTGACCGCGGTACTCCGGGCCTGCGGTGAGGGTCGGTTCGGTCCGGGGACCGGGAGCCGGCCGTCAGGCATGTTCTGGGACGCCTGTGCGGACATCGCACGGCGTCGGTTGCAGAGTCAAAACGTCAGGACCCGGGACGCAGCGCCGCGAGCTGGATCTGCAGCGCCAGCCGTGTTCGCGGCGACTCGAGATCGATGTGGACGACCTCAGCGAGGCGGCGCATGCGGTGCCGGAGCGTGTTGGGATGCACGTGTAGCTCCCGGGCAGCCTTCTTCGGGTCGCCCTGCTGTTCGAGCCAAGCGGCGACCGTGGCGACATAGTCAGTGCCGTGCTTCCGGTCATGGGCGACGAGGTCGGGCAGCGGTCCGCCGACCAGCAGGTCAACCTGCGGCACCGCGGCGACCACGCGGTGTACGACCACCTCGGCCCAGACGTCCTCGAACCGCAGCACTGAACCTCGCTGTCGAGCTGAGCCGTGCAGCGTGAGCAGCTCCGCTGCCTCGGCGCGTGATCGCGGCAGGTCGGTCAGATCCATGGCGACGCTGCCGGACGCGGCGCACAACCCTGGGTCGTGCGCGGCGATGTCGTGAATCAGCCCCTCCATCCAGAGCCAGGAGCCGGGCACCTCGCCCCCGTCGGCCAGGACGGCGAACAGGACGTCTCCGACGTCCGCGATCAGCGGCTGGCGCCAACCGTGACGGCGGGTGATTGACTCCCACAGGGCCAGGTTGTGCACCATCTCCCCGGTCCCGCCGTGCGCCCCGAGCGCGACAACCCGCCACGGACCCTTGGGGAGGCCCAGTTCCTCCTGGCCTATCCGGCTGGGGGCCCGCAGGGCGGCCCTCAGCCGCTCCGCCGACACCCGGCGCGCGACATCAGCCTGCACACGGAGGCGAAGCAGGTGAAGCGCCAGCCCGGACGCCACGCCCTGGAGATCGCGCAAGCGGTCGTCCGGCACCGGACCCTCTACGACGGCCCAGATCGAGCCGAGCAGCTCACCTCCGGCACGGATCGGGATCACGAGCCGGGGCAACGTCCCGTCCGGGCCCTGCGGCACGAAGATCAGCTCGCTACCCTTCGTCAGCTTGCGGAAAACGCCACGGGAACGGAAGTGCGCGATCACGTCGCCGGGGGCGCGTCGTCCGACAATCGTCGAGACGCGCGCCGGGTCGGTGCGGTCTTGACGCGACGAGTAGGCGAGTACCCGGGACTGGGCATCCTCGATCGTCACCGGTGCGTCGACGATGGCGGCGGTCGCGTCGGCCAGGGCGAACAGTTCGTCGTACACTCCGGGTTCTCCGGTCTCGGCCGAGCCGGGCGCGGCGGCCCTGTCGATCACCCCTCGGAGCAGCCAGACGAGCTGGGCCCACGACCCGTGGCTCTGCAGCTCGACCAGGGTGAGGTTGCGGTCGGCGGCGGACGACATCACGTCGGGGTGCGAGGCAAGCGGAGGCTTGAGGACGAGGCCGGCCGCCGCAGCCTTCGCGCTGCGCTCGATGACGACGACCGCCTGGTCTGGTGTGGCGATGCCCGCACCGAGGACGAGGTCCCCGCTCTGCCCGGCCGATGCTTCGTCGAGTTCGGCGAGGGTCACATCGCGGACCTCCGCCTCGTTGGCGCTGACGACGATCTTGAGCAACGCGGCGCCGACGGCGTCCACCATGCCAGCCACGGTGATCATAACTAGATTATGCCTCGGCATTGTTTGTTTCGGCCAATCGTGGGATTGAACGTTGGCCTGCCAGAACAATGACGTCCCGTCACGGTGGCGACAGGATTGGGCCCAATCTCAGTTGCTTAGAAGGAGACAACGGGTGCCTGCCATCGAGTCCTTGCCCGCCCCCCAGCGCGTCGCCGTCATCGGCGCGGGGATGGTCGGGCTGGCCACCGCCTGGTTCCTGCAGGAGCAGGGGGTACAGGTCACCGTGCTGGACCGCACGGGTGTGGCGGCGGGCGCGTCGTGGGGCAACGCGGGCTGGCTCACCCCCGGCATCACCACTCCCCTGCCGGAGCCGGCGGTGCTCCGCTACGGGCTGCGCGCCGTCCTGAGCCCGTCGTCGCCGGTCTACGTGCCGCCGCGCGCGGACGCTCGGCTTCTGCGGTTCCTGGCGGGCTTCGCGCGGCACAGCACCCCCGCAAAGTGGCGGTCCGCGATGCGCGCCTACATTCCGATGAACCAGCGCGCGTTCGAGGCGTTCGACGCCTTGGGGGCTGGCGGGGTCGAATCGATGACGAACGAGGCGAAGTCGTTCATCGCGGCGTACCGGACCGAGGCCGAACGGTCGGTCCTTCTGGATGAGCTGGGGCACATTCACTCCGCGGGTCAGGAGATCGAGTTCGACGTCCTGACCGGGGCCGAGGCGCGTGAGGTGGAACCCTCGCTGTCGGACAGCATCGGCGCCGCCATCCGCCTGCACGGTCAGCGGTTCATCGACCCTGGGCACTATGTCCACGCGCTCGCTGCCTCCGTTCGCGCGCGCGGCGCATCGCTGGTGACCGGGGCGGACGTCGTGAACGTTCACGACGAGGGGGCAGGGGTCCGAGTGGTGACCGCTGCCGGCGCGGATGAGACCTTTGACGCGGTGGTGCTGGCAACCGGCACGTGGCTCGGTGGGCTGGCCCGACGGTTCGGGGTCCGGACCGTCGTGCAGGCCGGTCGCGGGTACAGCTTCAGCATCGCGATGGAGCACGTCCCGGCCGGTCCGGTGTACTTCCCCGCACAGCGCGTCGCGTGCACGCCCCTGGGGGACCGGCTCCGTGTCGCCGGGATGATGGAGTTCCGCAGCGCCGACGCGCCGCTGGACCGTCGCCGCATCCTGGCTATCGCCGAGGCCGCACGGCCGCTGCTGCGGGGCGCCGACCTGGACACCCGCGTCGACGAGTGGGTCGGGGCGCGCCCCTGCACCCCTGACGGACTGCCGCTGATCGGCCGGACCAGGTCGCCGCGTGTCTTCGCTGCCGGCGGCCACGGCATGTGGGGCATCACCCTCGGCCCGCTCACCGGCAAGCTGCTCGCCGAGCAGATCACCACCGGCCGACAGCCCGCGGAACTCCAGCCCTTCGACCCACTGCGCTGACGCGCCACCTCGTCGTGTCGGCGGTCGCTCGCGGTCGCCGGCGCACCGTCACGCCGATTGTCGCCCCGCCGACCCGGCGGCATCCCGGCCAGCGCCGCCCGCCACCATAACGGCCGGCATTCACACGAACGGCACCAGCGGGCGGAGCGCAACAGCGCTCCGCCCGCTGGCGTATCTGAGCGGGAGGGAAACCCGACGTGTACGTCGTAAGCAGGCAGGACGAGCTGGGTGTGCTGCGGATCGTCCTGGAGGAGCAGTACGAGCGGCACAGCACCCAGCTGGCGCTGCTGGCCCGGCAGACCCGCCAAACGCCCTGTGATGCGACCGACCTTGAGGCCGCTTCCGCATTGACCGCCGCGTCGCGACGAGCCCTCGGCGACATCGCCCGGGCACTGCACTATCTTGAGCAGGGCCGCTACGGAACCTGCGAGGGATGTCACTGCGACATCCCGATCGAACAGCTGGCGCTCCGGCCGTCGGCCCAGTTCTGCCCCACTTGCGAACCCCGCCCTGCAAGGTCACCACGTAACCGTGCGTCTGCCAACCGCTTTGCCTCTGACGCGGCACCGAGAACGTGACCGCCTCGGACACCGGTGGTGCAGGTGATCTCCTCAGCCCGGCCGGAGTGGATCTTCCCGTTCACCGGCCTGGAGCCCGCGCAGTTTCGCCGGCTGCTCCGCCTGGTCGCCGAACGCGGCGGGGACGCCATCACCGATGGCCGACCGGGCCGGAAAGTGGGCCCCTGACCTGTCGGACCGCATGCCGCTGGTGGCCGTGTCGACCTCGACAGGATCATCGTCCTGCCCAGGCATGAACCCGACATGCCCGCCTCGACCAATCGGAAGCCCTGAACCAGGAATCATCAGGTGCGGGGGTCGCTGTCGGACGGCCCTGCCGGGGATCGCCGGGCGAGGTGGGTGCGGTAGATCTCGACGCCGACGACAAGATCCTGCCATGGCATGCCGGTCCCCTTGAACAGCCGCGGTCCGCCGGCGGGCAACTGCACGCGACCGGTCACCACGTCGCGCAGCGGATACAGGCTCTCCTTCCGGATGACGCCGGCGGCCAGCGGAATGACGATGTCACCCGCCTCCCGCAGGGTGCTGGCGAGCGACTCGACGACCACGTGAGAGCGAGCAACGAGGCTGTCGTCGACCTCGCGCATGCGCGGCGAATGCGAGCCGATCACGACGACGACGGCGTCGGCCTTGACCAGGGCACCGTCGAAGAGCGGCGTCGGCGCGCTGGTGCAACAGCAGATGATGTCCGCCCGCCTCACCGCGTCAGTGGACGAGCCGGGATCGACCACCCGTACCGGAACGCCCGTTCGGTCGAACCGCGCGGCGAGCCGGTCGCGCCGCAGGCTGTTCCGTCCCACGAGTGAGACTTCGCGGATCTCATGCAGCGTGAGCATCGCCTCGACGTGGGCACGCGCCTGGGTGCCGGTACCGAACACCGTGAGCCGCATCGGGTCGCCGGCCGTGCGGGGTAGGAGGTGTCGCACCGCGAGTGCGGACACCGCCGGGGTGCGCAGGTTTGTCAGGGCGGTGCCGTCGATGATGGCCGCCGGGCGTTGCCCCGGGCCCTCGAAGAGAACGAAAGTCCCCTGGATGAGCGGTAGGCCTCGGCGGGCGTTGTCGGGGGTGCTGGTGAGCAGCTTGCAGCCCGAGTGACCGCCCCGGGTGGCGGGCATGATCAGCAGCTCGCCGGCCTGCGTGGCCACCCGCGAGCGGGGCGTCTCCCGCTCCGGGTCGAGGCCCTCGCGAAGAGCGGTTTCCAGGGCGTCCACCGCGACCCGGATCGAGGTTTCCGCGACGGCATCCTCGGCGATCAGGTGCATGCCAGCGAAGGACGGAGCCGGGAGAGTCGAATCGGTCACGGTGGCCTCCTGCGACGAACGGATGAAGGGACTCCTGGCGTCCCGGCGGGCGACCGCGTCGGATCGTTCGGAGATGACGTGCCGGATGCCGCGTTGCCGCAACACCCGGCCGGCCGCGTCCGTCGACCGCGAGGTGGATCTTCATGGTCGGCCCACTGCGGGATGGGCCGACAGCCTCACCGTCCTGCCCACGCAGAAGGCCAGCATGGCCGGCCCGAGCCACCAGGCGTCGCCGCACGCGGTGACACCCGGGCCGGCAGCGGTGGTCAGCGGTGGTGGCGGATGCGTTCCCAGGCGCTCGGCGGTTCCATACCGGCACTGGTGCGCAGCGCCGTGCCGACCGGCTTGCCGCCGGCGTTGACGGTGAGCTTGCCGTGTTCGGCACCGGCCGCGATCCGCGACGGCACGGCCGGGATCTGGGCGTCGATCCGCACCTTCCGGCCCGGCCAGCCGACCACCTCGACCTTCTCGGCGGCGTTGATGGTGGTGCCGGCCCCCAGCGGGCCGCGTACGGTGGCAACCTGCTCGCCGGCCTCGACCAGCGTGTGGACGGCGAGCCCGGCCGTCGTCGACCGCAGCAGCGACCGGGTCACCGCGAACACCCGGTCCAGTTGGACCGGGGTGTTGGCGCCGGGCTGGCCCAGTACGGCACCGACGATGGTGAGCTTCCGGCCGCCGACGTTGACCACCGCCGCGAAGACGAGGCAGCCGCCGGCCTCGTCGGTGGATCCGGTCTTGATTCCCACCACGCCGTTGCGGCCGACCAGCTCGTTGTAGTTCTTCACCGTACCGGCCACCGGCAGGGTCGCCTGCTTCTGCTTGACGATCTCCGCGAACGCCGGCAACGCCATCGCCTTGCTCGCCAGGATCACCTGGTCCCGTGCAGTACTCACGGTGTCGGGGTCGAGGCCGGACGGGTCGGTGTAGTGAGTGCCGGACATGCCGAGTCGGTCCGCGGTGGCGTTCATCTTCTCGACGAACGCGGCAACGCTGCCGGCGTCCCAGGCGGCGAGGATGCGCGCCATGTTGTTCGCCGACGGCAGCAGTACCGCCTGCAGCGCCTGCCGTTCGGTGATCACCTCACCGGCCCGCACCTCGACGAGCGACTCGCCGCGCGCCTTCTCCGCCGGGTACGCGGCGGCCTGCTCGGCGCTGACTGTGAGCTCCGGCCCCTGCTCGCCGACGGCGAGGGGGTGCTCGGTCAGGATGACGTAGGCGGTCATCACCTTCGTCACGCTCGCGATCGGCAGCGGCTTCGATCCGCCGGAGGTGCCGAGCGTGCCGAGCCCATCGATCGAGATCATCGCCTGGCCCGAACGCGGCCAGGGCAGTCGCGGCGCCGCACCGGGGATGGTCATCGACGCGGGCAGGGTCAGCTCGACCGTCGGGTTGGGCAGCGGGTGCCGCAGCGGCGTGACGGCGTACAGCGCGCCGCCCAGGAGCAGCAGCGCCAGCAGACCGCTCAGCACCCACGGCACGTGCCGCCGGCCGCGCCGGCCCGGCGGCGCTGGCGGTATCCGGCTGAACTCCACGGTCGGCATTTCCGTCGGACCGTACATCGTATTTCCTCCCCCGTGACACGCTCCTGCATAAGGCGGTGAGCATAGGTAATGCCCACCGCCTTCGCTACGACGATCAGCGGGTACGGGATCGGGCCGCCCACGCTGCCCGCCGCCAACGCCGGTGGTCACCCGCCCGGGTCGCGGCCAGCTCCACGACGAACTCGCCGGTAACGCCCTCGCCGGCGTTGACCAGCCCGAGCAGGGTCGACAGTCCGGAGCCCAGGTCGTCGTCCCAGCGACCGATCAGCGCCCGGTTGCCCGCCGCGCCGTACGTCTGACCCGTCCGGCTGTTGTCCGCCAGGGCGGCCTGCATCGAACCGTCCTGGGTGAGCCCGGCGGCAAACTCCGACCCGAGTTGGTGCATGGCCGCTTCGATCTTGTCCACCTCGGGAGTCTGCCATGCGGCGGCCATGGGGTCACGGGCGCGCGTCGCGTTGTCACGGCTCCCCCCGGCCGACGCTGTCGGACAGGTGATCGACACATCGAGGTATGGAAGATCATGAGATCGTGATCCAGCCCGGAGGCAACGGATGCTGTCCGCCGGCACACCGCCGGCGGAGAAATAGACGAACGTGCAACGGCTTCGACCGAAAGCGTCGACGGCCGGCACGATGCGGGGATCCCCCCAAAGATCATGAGTGTCATGATGTGGACAGGCCCCACCCATCGAATGGTCTACATCTGTCGCATAGACGGCTGATCACGGGAGCTGGCACGGGTACCTTCCGACCTGCGGGATCAACCCGCCGGCCAGTCGTGTCACCGCATCCCGGCACCATGCCAGCGGCCGTGCTCCACCAGGCCGACCTGACCCCACGTCAACCGGCCGTCATCGACGGGTTCGAGCTACTGGACTACGAGCAACTGATGGAACGGGCCGGCGCGTTGGCGGCGCACCTCCGGCCGGTGCTGGCGCATGGGAGGCGGACGCAATGACCGACGTCCTGAGGTCCCGGCAAGCGACGCCCGTCGCGCCGCTTCGGGTCGGTTCCGAAGGCGCTGCCCCTACCGTCGGCCCGGTCGCGGCCTCTCACGCGCAACGCCAGATGTGGTATGTGAGCCGCCTCGACCCCGAGACGGCCACCTACCTGGTGCCTCTGGCGTACCGGATCCACGGGCCGCTGGACGTGGCGGCGTTGTCGGCGGCGCTCGACGGGCTGGTGGCCAGGCACGCTGCCCTGCGCACCACTTTCGCGCCGGCGGCGGACGACACGGCTGGGCCGTCAGGTGCGGACGCCGCCCCGGACGGTGCGGCGCAGCGCCTGGTCCAGGTGGTCCACGACGCGTGTCCGGGGCTGTTGCGGATGCACGACCTCAGCGGGCTGCCCAGGTGGCAACGCGACCAGGAGATGCAGGCCCGGATCCACGCCGAGGCGCGCACCCCGATCGACCTGGAACGCGGACCGGTGCTGCGCGCCACCCTGCTGCGCTGCGCGCTGGAGGAGCATGTGCTCCTGCTGACGATGCACCACGTCGGCGTCGACGAGTGGTCGCTCGGCATCCTCCACGACGAGTGGGAGCGGCTCTACACCGCACACCGCGCGGGGCGGCCGGCGGACCTCGACCCGGTCGGGGCCGACTGCCGCGACCACGCGGCGTGGCAGCACGACTGGCTCGGCGGTGCGGAGGCAGCCGACCAGTGCGCATACTGGCGCGCTCAGCTCGCGGACGCGCCCGCCGTCCTGGAGCTGCCCACCCGCGGGCCTCGGCCCACCGTACCGTCCGACGCGGGATCCACCCTGTCGTTCCCGCTGGAGGTGTCCACGCAGGCGCTGATGGCGCTGTGCCAGCGGATGGGCGTCTCCCCGTACATGGTGATGCTCGCCGCTGTGCAGGTGCTGCTGGCGCGCTGGACGGGGCAGCGCGACATCGTGGTGGGCACGCCCGTGGCCAACCGGCAGCGGGCCGAGACACAGGAACTCGTCGGGCTGCTGCTGAACACCGTCGCCATCCGTGCCCGGCTGGACGACAACCCGTCCTTCGAGACGCTGCTCGGGCGGGTGCGCACGGCCGTCCTCGAGGCCCTGAGCAACGGGGAGCTTCCCTTCGGGACGCTGCTCGAATCGCTGCGCCCGGCCCGCCAGCCCGGTTTCACCCCGCTGTTCCAGGTGATGTTCGTGTACGGCCGCGAGGCAACGCCCCTGCGCCTCGACGGCCTCGATGTCATCCCGCTCGAGGTGTCCGGCAACACCGCCAAGTTCGACCTCACCGTCTCGGTGCGGGAGAACGCCGACGGCATGCGGACCGTGCTGGAGTACCGCACCGACCTGTTCGACGACGACGCGATGGTCCGCCTCGCCGGACACTTCCAGATGCTGCTGCGGTCGCTGGTGGCCGGCCCGGGCGCGCCGGTCGGCTCAGCCGCGATGCTCTCTCCCGGCGAGTACCGGCAGCTCGTCCTGGAGTGGAACCGCACCGCCACCCCCGCCGAGCCGGACGACCTGGTCCACGTGCTGATCGAGCGGCAGGCACGCCGGACCCCCGCCGGCGTGGCGGTGACCGACGGCGACACCGCGCTGAGCTATCACGAGTTGCACACGCGGGCCGAGGCGCTGGCGGAGACGCTGCGCCAGCGGGGCGTCGGCGTGGGCGGGCTGGTGGGTGTGCTCCTGCCGCGCTCGGTCCCGTTCGCCGTGGCGGTCCTCGCCGTGCTGAAGACCGGCGCGGCCTACGTACCCATGGATCCGTCCAACCCGCCCGCCCGACTGCGGTACATGTTCGACGACACGGCCGCCCCGGTCGTCCTCACCTGCGCCGAGCTGGCGCACCTGGTGCCCGACGGCGCAGCGCTGCTGGTGCCGGGCCTGGACACGCCGGTCACGGAGGCCGAACCCGGTCGTGGTGCCGGCAGTTCGGGCGGCGGGCCGAAGCGACGGCCGCGGCGACGGCCGATGCCGTCGGCGGAGGACCTCGCGTACGTCATCTACACCTCCGGGTCCACGGGCCGTCCCAAGGGCGTCATGGTCACCCATCGCGGCGTGTGCAACTACGTGCGCTGGGCGGCCCAGGCCTACCGGCTGCAGCCCGGGGACGCCGTCCCGCTGCACTCGTCGATCGGGTTCGACCTGACCGTCACGAGCCTGCTGGTCCCGTTGTCCAGTGGGGCCACCGTCCTGATGATCGGCGAACACCTCGGCCCTGAGGCGCTGGGCGAGGCGCTGCGCCACCGGCGGACGGCGTTCGGGCTGGTCAAGATCACCCCGTCCCAGCTCGACCTCGTCAACCACCAGCTCAGCCCCGCCGAGATGGCCGACCGCACCCGGTGCTTCGTCATCGGCGGCGAGAACCTGCGCGCCGACCAGGTGGCACCCTGGCGGGCCCACTCCCCCGCCACCGCGCTGGTCAACGAGTACGGGCCGACGGAGACCGTGGTCGGCTGCGCCGCGTACGAGGTCGACCCGGCCACGCCGGCCGACGGCTCCGTCCCCGTCGGCCGGCCGATCGCCAACACCGAGCTGTACGTGCTCGACGCGTGGCTGAACCCGGTCCCGGCGGGCGTGGTCGGCGAGCTGTACGTCGGCGGGGCCGGCGTGGCGCGCGGGTATCTGCACCAGCCGAGCTTGACGGCCGAGCGGTTCGTCCCGCACCCGTTCTCGTCCGTCCCCGGCGCGCGGCTGTACCGCACCGGCGACCTCGTGCGCAGGCGACCCGACGGAAACCTCGAATACCTGGGCCGCACCGACAACCAGGTCAAGCTGCGCGGCTTCCGCGTGGAGTGCGGCGAGATCGAGGCGGCCATCCGACGGTGTCTGCCGGACAGCGACGTGACGGTGCAGCTACGCCGGGACGACCCCGACGACCCGCAGCTCGTCGCCTACGTGGCGGGCGGGGCGGAGATCGACGGTCGCGCCGCGACCCTCCGGACGGCCCTCGCCGCCGAGCTGCCGTCCTACCTGGTTCCCGCTGCGTTCGTCCTCCTCGACGCGCTGCCGCTGACCGGCAACGGGAAGGTGGACGCCGCGGCGCTGCCCGCTCCCGGTCGCGCACCGGACGTGCCACGGCGGCGATCCGCGTCCGAGCAGGATCAGCCCACGGCTCCCGGACAGCCGGTGGCCACGCCCGCCGACCCCAGCCCGGCGCAGTGGGACTCGGCGCAGTGGGACTCGGCGCAGTGGGACTCCGCACGGATTCACCTCGAGCGGCTGGTCGTGGACGTGTGGCGCGACGTGCTCGGCGTCGCCCGGGTCGGGGTGCGGGACAACTTCTTCGACCTCGGCGGCCACTCGATGCGCCTGCTGACCGTCCTCGAGCGGCTGTGCGCGCAGCTCGGCGACGTCGTCACGGCCACCGACCTGTTCCGGAACCCCACGGTCGAATCCCTGGCGGCGTTCCTGACCACCACCACCGGGGCGGCGACCGCTCCGGCCGCCCCGCGCCCCGGCGCCGCGTCGGCCCGCGTCGCACGGCCGTCCGTCGGCGCGAGCGACGACACCGGCCAGCCCGTCGGCGCGAGCGACGACACCGGCCAGCCCGGCGGCATGATCGCCGTCGTCGGCATGGCCTGCCGCTTCCCTGGTGCGCGGTCGCTCGACGAGTACTGGCACAACATCCGCACCGGGGTGGAGTCGGTACGGGAGTTCAGCGTCGAGGAGATGCTGGCCGACGGGGCGGACCCGACCCGTCTCGACGACCCGGCGTACGTCCGGGCCGGCACCTACCTGCCCGGGATCGACCAGTTCGACGCGGCCTTCTTTGGTTTCACGCCCCGTGAGGCGCAGACCCTCGACCCGCAGCACCGGCTCCTGCTCGAGTGTGCCTGGCACGCGCTGGAGCACGCCGGCTACGACCCGTCCGGCCGAACCGGGCGGATCGGCCTGTTCGCCGGGTCGGGTCGTAGCACCTACCTCCTCGACTACCTGAGCAGCCACCCGGAGCTGATGGACGCCATCGGCGAGCACCAGTTGTCGATCAGTAACGACAAGGACTTCCTGCTCAGCCGGGTCGCCTACAAGCTCGATCTCACCGGCCCCGCCGTCACCGTCGCCACGGCCTGTTCGACCTCGCTGGTCGCCGTGCACCTCGGCCGGCAGAGCCTGCTGACCGGCGAGTCCGACCTGGTCCTGGCCGGCGGCGTCAGCGTCTTCCCCGCGCAGCGACGCGGCTACCTCTACCACGACGGTGGGGTGTACTCCCCCGACGGGCACTGCCGCCCGTTCAGCGCGAACGCGCGCGGCAGCATCGCCTCCAGCGGTGTCGGAATCGTCGCGCTCAAGCGGCTGGAGGACGCCGTCGCGGACAACGACGCGATCTACGCCGTGATCCGCGGTTCCGCCGTCAACAACGACGGGGCCCGCCGCACGGGGTACACCGCGCCGGGCGTCGACGGCCAGGTCGAGGTGGTCAGCGGCGCGCTGGCCGCGGCCGGCGTGGACCCCCGTTCGGTGAGCTACGTGGAGGCCCACGGGACGGGCACGAGCCTCGGCGACCCCATCGAGGTGACCGCGCTGACGGAGGCGTTCCGGCGCGGCACCGACGACCGCGGCTTCTGCGCCCTCGGGTCCGTCAAGGCCAACATCGGACACACCGACGCCGCGGCCGGTGTCGCCGGCCTGATCAAGACGATCATGGCGCTGTGGAGCCGGACGCTGCCTCCGACCATCAACATCAGCCGGCCCAACCCGGCGATCGACTTCGAGGGCAGCCCGTTCTACCTCAACGACACCGCCCGCCCGTGGCCCGCCGACGGCCCTCGCCGGGCGGGGGTCAGCTCGTTCGGCATGGGCGGCACGAACGCCCACGTCGTGCTGGAGGAGCCGCCGGCCACGACGGCCGCGCCGCTGGCCACGACGGCTGCGGGGCCGCAGCTGCTGGTCGTATCGGCCCGAACGGTCGAGTCGCTGGAGCGTCAGACGCGCCAGCTCCGCGACCACCTCGACGCGCATCCCGAGATGGACCTCGGGGACGTCGCGGCCAACCTGGGCCGGCGCCAGTCGATGACCCACCGGCGTTTCGTCGTCGCTGCGGACCGTGCCGACGCGCTGGTCGCGCTCGACTCGCCGCAGCGGCAGTTCACCGGCACCGGCCCCGGCGGCCGGCGGGCGCTGGTGTTCGCCTTTCCCGGGCACGGCGCCCAGCACGTGGCGATGGGCGCCGGCCTGTATCGCGCGGAGCCGACCTACCGGGCCGTGGTGGACGAATGCGCCGGGCTGCTCCACGACGACCTGGGGCTCGACCTGCGCGCTCTGCTGTGCCCGGCGCCCGACGGATACGAGCGGGCCAAGCGTCTGCTCGCGCGGCCCCGGCTGGTCCAGCCCGCGCTGTTCGTCACCGAGTACGCGCTCGCCCGGTCGCTGCTCGCCCGGGGCGTGACCCCGGACCTGATGGTGGGACACAGCCTCGGCGAGTACGTCGCCGCGTGCCTCGCCGGCGTCTTCTCCCTGGCCGACGCGTTGCGCCTGGTGTGCGCCCGCGGTGAGCTGGTCGAACGGACCCCGGCCGGGGCGATGCTCGCGGTGAGCCTGCCCGAGACGGCGGTGGCCGGGCTGCTGGACGAGGGTCTGTCACTGGCGGCCGTCAACGCTTCCGAGCTGTGCGTGCTGTCCGGCGCTCCGGAGGCGATCGAGGAGCTTCGGCAGCGGCTGACCGGCGACGGGGTCGACTGCCGGCCGCTGCGGGTCACCCGCGGCTACCACTCGCCCCTGCTCGATCCGGTGCTCGACGAGTTCGCCGGCCACGCCCGCCGGGTCACCTACCGGGAACCGGAGCGCCCCTACCTGACCAACCTGACCGGCGGCCCCGTCACGCCCGGACAGGTCACGGATCCGGGGTACTGGGTGCGGCACATGCGCGAGCCGGTGCGGTTCGCCGAGTCGGCCACGCTGCTCGCCGAGCAGGACGTGGTCCTCGCGGAGCTGGGCCCCGGGCACGCCCTCGGCGGCCTGGTGCGGCTGGCCGGCCTGCGGCCCGGCCAGGTGGTGGCCGCGATGCGACATCCGCGCAACGACGGCGACGACCTCACCACGATGCTCGACGCGGTGGGCCGGATGTGGCTGTCCGGCGTACCGGTCGACTGGAAACGGTTCCACGGTGGCCCGCGCCGCCGCCTGGCGCTGCCCGGCTACCCGTTCGGGCGGCACCGGTACTGGGTGGACGCGGCGCCGCGGACGAGCGCGGCGGACCCCACACCCGCCCCGCCGGCGGCTCTCCCGGCCTCCCCGGACGCGCCTGAGCCCGTCCACGCCGGCAACCGGCCGGCCGTCAGCACGGCATACGTCGCCCCGAGCACGCCCGGGCAGGAGTGCGTGGCGGAGATCTGGACCGAGCTGCTCGGCATCCGGCCGATCGGGGCGCTCGACAACTTCTTCGAGCTCGGCGGGCACTCGCTGCTCGCCACCCAGTTCGTCGTGCGGCTCCGTGCCCGGCTCGGCGTAGCGCTGCCGCTCGAGGCGGTCTTCGCGCAGCCGACCGTCGCCGGGATCGCGGCGACGCTTCCGGCGACCGGCACCGCACCCGCCGCCGCCGCCGAGCAGTCCACCGCCGAGCCGGCCGAGCCGGCCATCCCCCGCGCCGACCTCGACGCCGGCCCGGTGCCGCTGTCCTCCGGGCAGCACCGGCTGTGGTTCCTCGACCAGGCGTACGACCAGAACGCCTACACCGTCAGCACGGCACTGCTGCTGGACGGCGCCCTCGACGTCGACGCGCTGCGCGGGGCGCTGGCCGAGCTGCTCCGGCGGCACGAGTCGCTGCGTACCGTCTTCCCGCTCGGCCCCGACGGCGACCCCGTCCAGAAGGTACTGCCGCCGGGCGCGGTCGACCTGCCGATCAGGTCCGGGCCGGCAGGCGCGGACCGCACGGACGCCCCGGCGCCGGGTCTGCGCAGCATCGTGGAGTCGACGGTCGCCGACGCGATGCCGCAGTGGGCCCACGCAGCCCTGGCCGCCGACGTCCGGCGCCCGTTCGACCTGGCCCGCGGGCCGCTGTTCCGGGCCGTGCTGCTCCGCATCGCCGACGACCGGCACGTGCTGTCGCTGACCATGCACCACAACGTCTCCGACGGCTGGTCCCTCGGCATCATCGCGGGCGAGCTGGGCGCGCTCTACGACGCCGTCCTCGGCAGCCGCCCCTCGCCGCTGCCCGAACTGGCCGTCCAGTACCGCGACTACGCGTGCTGGCAGCGCAGCCGGATGGCGGACCCCCACAGCGACGACATGCGGTACTGGCGCCGGCAGCTCGACGGTGTGGCGAGCGTCCTGGAGGTGCCCACCGACCGGCCACGGCCGCCCGTGCAGACATTCGACGGCGCGGCCAGCACCCGCGTCCTGTCCCCGCAGGCCGCCGACGAACTGCGCCGCTTCAGCCAGGCCCGGAGCGCCACCCTGGCCATGACGGTGCTGGCCGCACTGAAGGCCCTGCTCTGGCGCTACACCGGCCAGCGCGACATCTGCGTCGGCGCGCCGGTCGCCGGACGGGTCCGCGCCGAGCTCGAACCGATGGTCGGCTTCTTCGTCAACATGCTGCCGTTGCGTACCGTGATCGACGGCAACTGGACCTTCGAGGAGTTGCTCAACCAGGTACGGCGCACCGCGCTGGGGGCGTACGACCACCAGGAGGTGCCGTTCGAGCGGCTGGTGGACCTCGTCGACGCACCACGCGACCTCAGCCGAAACCCCCTGTTCCAGGTGATGTTCAACCTGCTGAACGTTCCCGAACAGCGGGACCTGCGGACGGCCGGGCTGCGGATGGTCCCGTTCGCCGTCGAGCCGGGCATCGCCCAGCAGGACCTGGCCTTGTATGCGTACGAGGTGGACGATGGGCTGCGGTTCCGGTTGGAGTACAACACCGACCTGTTCGACGCGGCGACCGCCGAGCGGATGATCGGACACCTGGAGACGCTGCTCGCCGCCGCCGTCGCTGACCCCGGCGTCCGGCTGGCGGACGTGGCCGTCCTCACTCCCGCCGAGCTGGCCAGCGTCGGCGAATGGAACGACACCACCACCTCGCTCGGCTGGGCCAAACACGTCCGGGACGGGGAGACGCCGGCGGTGGACGGCACGTCGGCCCAGCGCGTGCCGACCCTCGTCGAGCTGATCGAACGCCGGGTCGCGACCAACCCCGACTGCCCCGCCGTGACGTTCGGGGCGACCACGCTCACCTACGCCGAGCTCAACGCCCGGGCCAACCGGCTCGCCCACCGGCTCCGCCGGGCCGGCGTCGGCCCGGACGTCACGGTCGCCGTCTGCCTGAACCGCTCGCAGGAACTGCCGGTCACGCTGGTCGGCGTGCTCAAGGCGGGCGGCGCCTACGTCCCGGTGGACCCCGACTACCCGATCGAGCGACAACGGTACGTGCTGGAGCACAGCGGCGCTGCGGTCCTGGTCACCGAGGCGGATCTCGCCGACCGCTTCTCCGGGTACGCCGGCGAGGTGGTGCACAGCGGCGAGGCGTTCCTGGCCACCGAGCCGGACACCGACCCCGAGCCGCTGGCCGGGCCGGACCACCTCGCGTACGTGATCTACACGTCCGGGTCGACGGGACGCCCCAAGGGCGTACGGGTGACGCACGGCGCCGTCGTCAACCTCCTGGCCGCCATGCGCGAACGGCCGGGTCTGACCAGCGACGGCACGATGCTCGCGATGGCCAGCTTCGCGTTCGACATGTCCGTACCGGAGCTCTTCCTGCCCCTCGTGGTCGGCGCCCGGATGCTGCTGGTGGGTCGCGACGTCGCCTACGACGCGACGCGGCTGGCCGACCTGCTCGTCGCGGAAGGGGTCACCCTGGCCCAGGGCACCCCGGCGACCTGGCGGCTGCTGATCGAGTCCGGCTGGACCGGGGTGCCCGGGTTGACGGCCGTGTGCGGCGGCGAGGCGGTGTCCGCGCCGTTGGCCCGGCAGTTGGCCGAGCGGGTCGGCGTGTTGTGGAACCTCTACGGCCCGACCGAGGCCGCCGTCTGGTCCACCATGGAACGCCTTGAGCCCAACTTCACGCACCTCACCATCGGCCGACCGATCGGTAACATGCGCGTCTACGTGCTCGACCCGCAGCTGTCCCCCACCCCCGTGGGCGTACTGGGTGAGCTGTACCTCGGCGGTGCGGGACTGGCGCGCGACTACCTCGGCGACCCGGCCCTCACCGCGCAGCGGTTCGTGCCGGACCCGTTCGGCGGTGGCCGGCTGTACCGCACCGGCGACCTCGGCCGCTACCTGGCTGACGGCCGCATCGAGTTCGTCGGCCGCGGCGACTCGCAGGTGAAGGTGCGCGGATTCCGCATCGAACTCGGCGAGATCGAGGCGGTGCTGCGCCGCCACCCGTCGGTTCGCGACACCGCCGTCGTGGTCCGCGAGGACGAGGCCGAGAAGACGATCGTGGCCTACCTGACGCTGACCGGCGAAGCGGAACCCGGCGGGGACGCGGATGCGGATCAGGGGGCGACGCCGGACGTCACGGCCGACGTCGACGCTGCGCCGTGGCGGGCCTTCGCCCGCACCTACCTCCCGGACTACATGGTGCCGTCCGCCTTCGTCGTGCTCGACGGCATGCCGCTCAACGCCAACCGCAAGGTCGACCGCGCGGCCCTGCCCGCACCCCGCCGCGGCGGCACCAGCATCGGTGCCACCCCTCCGGACACCCCGCTGCGCAAGGCCCTGGCCGAGCGGTGGGCGGCGGTGCTCGGCTACGACAGCGTCGGCATCGACGACGACTTCTTCGACCTCGGCGGCGACTCCTTCAAGGCCATCAAGGCACTGGCCGGGAACGACCCGGCGATCAGCGTCCTCGACCTGTTCCGCTACCCGACGATCCGGTCGTTGACCGAGCACCTGGACGCGACCGGGGGCTCCGTCGGACGGCTGCTGCACGAGCTGACCCCCTCGCGTCCGGCGACGCCGACGCAGCTGACGCTGCTGTGCGTACCGTTCGGCGGCGGCAGCGCGATCACCTTCCAGCCGCTGGCGGACGCCCTCCCATCGGGCGTATCGCTGTACGCCCTGGAGCGGCCCGGTCACGACCTGAACCGCCCGGACGAACCGCTGCTGGGCATGGACGAGCTGGTGGACCGTTGCGTAGCCGAGGTCGTCGAGGGGATCAGCGGCCCGGTGGCCGTGTACGGGCATTGCGTGGGCGGCGCCATCGCGGTGGAGCTGGGACGCCGGCTCGAGGCGGCCGGCGTCGAGCTGACCGGCGTGGTCATCGGCGCCCACTTCCCCGCCCCGAGGCTGCCCGGCCGGCTGTTCGCCTGGCTGCGGCGGTGCTTCCCGCTGGAGCGCTGGACGTCGAAGCGGCGGGCCCTGGAAGGACTGCGCGCGCTGGGCTTCTTCACCGAGGTCTTCGACGAGCACGAGAAGGACTTCGTGATGCGCGTGGTCCTGGCCGACTCCACGATCGGCGAGGACTACTACACCGACGTCTACGCGAACGGCCTGCCCCGGAAGCTGTCGGCTCCCATCGCCTGCGTCGTCGGCAGCGGTGACCGCGCCACGGAGCTGTTCCAGGAGCGGCACCTGGAGTGGAAGTTCTTCTCCGACCGGGTGTCGCTGAAGGTCATCGAAGGCGCCGGCCACTACTTCGCCAAGCACCAGCCCGACGAGCTGGCGAGCATCATCCAGGCGACCTGCGGCCCGACGACCGCGACGGCGGTGTCCGTAGCGCGGCAGCAGCCGACTGACACCGCACATCCGAAGACTGACGCCGCCGCGCCCACGCCACCGCGTGAGCAGCCGGAGAACGGCTCGGCCGTCCCGGCCCCACCGACCGTCCACCGGCCCGCCGTGGGCCGCGCAATGCCCAGCCTGACCGTGTTCTACCTGATCGCGATCGGTCAACTCGTCTCGCTCATCGGCAGCGGACTGACCGGCTTCGGCATGAGCCTGTGGGTCTATCAGCAGACCCGGTCGGTCTCGCTGTTCGCCACCGCCACCGTCCTGGCGCTGCTGCCTGCCGTGGTCCTCTCCCCCATCGCGGGCGCGCTGGCGGACCGGTGGGACCGACGGCTGATCATGATCCTCGCAGACTCCCTGGCCGCCACCGGCACCGTGAGCCTCGCGCTCCTGCTGTGGTTCGACCAGCTCCAACTCTGGCACGTGTTCACCGCCATCACCGTCACCGCGGTGGCGACCGCCTTCCAGCAACCCGCCTACCTGGCGGCCGTCACGCAACTGGTACCGAAGCGGTACTACGGGCGCGCCAACGGCATCGTCTCCCTCGGCACGGCGACGAGCACCGTCCTGGCGCCGCTGGTCGGCGGTGCTCTGGTGATCGCGGTCGGGCTGCGCGGGATCGTCGTCATCGACCTGCTCACCTTCGCCTTCGCGGTCACCGTCACCCTGTCGGTCCGCTTCCCGGACACCCTGTTCGTCAAGCGCGAGGAGCCGTTCCGACGGGAGATCCTGGGCGGCTGGCGGTTCATCACCCGCCGGCACGGCCTGGTCGCGTTGGTCGTGCTGACCGCGTCGCTGAACTACTTCTTCGCTCTGGTGGAGGTCCTGGTCACCCCGCTGACCCTGTCGTTCGGCGATCCGGCGGTACTCGGGAGGGTGCTCGCCGCCAGCGGGGTCGGCATGCTCGTCGGCGCGGTCCTCATGAGCGTGTGGGGCGGCACGGCGCGACGTACCACCGGCATCCTGGCGAGCGTCGTGCTCCTCGGTGCGTCGCTGCTCACCGTCGGCCTGCACCCGAGCCCACTGTTCCCGGCCCTCGGTCTGTTCGGCATGGGCCTGGCCACGGCCCTGGTGAACACGCACTGGCTGGCCATCGTGCAGGCCAAGGTGGGGCTAGAACTGCAGGGACGGGTGCTGTCCATGGGCCAGATGCTGTCCTGGTTGATGGTGCCGGCCGGTTTCCTCACCGCCGGCCCGCTGGCCGAGCACGTCTTCGCCCCGATGGTGTCGTCCGATGGTGTGCTGGCCGCCGTCGTCGGCACCGGACCGGGCCGCGGCATGGCCCTCGCGGCGATCGTGGCCGGACTCTGCGCCCTCGCCCTCGCCGGCGTCGGAATCGCCTACGAACCGATCCGCAACGTCGAGGACGAACTGCCCGACAACGACCCCGGCAGGATCATCGTGGCCGACAAGGACCGGCTGCAGGAGGCGGCCGACCGCCGGCTCGCGCTGCACAGGAGCGGAGATCCACATCCGCCCGCCGCGAACGAGAGGGCCGGGTCGGTCCCGCCGAGCGTGCGCGGTGGAAGCCGGTGAGCGCCCCCACCCGATCCGCCGGCCCCACGCGCCGGGCCACCGGACGGCGCGCGACCGGTGGCACGGTTGTCGTGGACTGCCTGCACCGGATGGTGGCCGCGCAGGCCGCCCGGACCCCGGAGGCGGAGGCGGTACGGCACGCCGACGGCGCGCTGTCCTATCGCGAGCTCGACGAGGCGGCGAACCGGATGGCCCGGGTTCTGCTCCAGCGCGGGGTGACCCGGGAGGAACGCGTCGGCGTCTGCCTGCCGCGCACGCCCGAGCTGGTGGTCGCCCTGCTCGCCGTGCTCAAGGCCGGCGCCTGCTACGTCCCGCTGGACCCGGCGTACCCGGCGGCCCGGGTGGCCTTCATGACCGCCGACTCCGGCGTGCGGCTGGTGCTGACCCGCGCCGACCTCGCCGACCGGTTCCCCGGCACGGCCGTCCCGGTCGACCGGCTCGACCCGGCCGCCGGGGGCCTCACCGACCCGGCGGTGCCGGCCACGCCGGTGGACCTGGCGTACGTCATCTACACCTCCGGCTCCACGGGGCGACCCAAGGGCGTGGCCATTGAACACCGCTCGGCATCGGTGCTCGTGCACTGGGCCCGGCAGACCTTCGACGACGCCGAACTGGGCGGCATGCTCGCCGCCACCTCCGTCTGCTTCGACCTGTCGATCTTCGAGATCTTCGGCCCGCTCTGCTGGGGCGGTCGGGTGCTGCTCGTCGACGACGTGCTGGCTCTCGCCGCCCCCGGGGCGGACCGGCTGCCCGTCACCCTGGTCAACACGGTTCCCTCCGCGATGGGGGAACTGCTCACCGCGGGCGCCGTGCCGGAGAGCGTGCGCACGGTCTGCCTGGCCGGCGAGCCGCTCACCGCCGCGCTGGCCGCCCGGGTGTGGTCCCGTCCGCAGGTACGCCGGCTCTGCAACCTCTACGGCCCGTCCGAGGACACCACCTACTCCACGTGGGCGGAGGTGCCACCGGACAGCGGGGACCCGCCGATCGGCCGCCCGCTGCCGCAGACCCGGGCCTACGTCCTCGATCCCGACGGGCAGCCGGTCTCGCCGGGCGATCCGGGCGAGCTCCACCTCGCCGGGGCGGGCCTGGCCCGGGGCTATCTCGACCGGCCGGCGGAGACCCGGGCCCGGTTCCTGCCCGACCCGTTCCGGCCCGGCGAGCGGATGTACCGCACCGGTGACCGGGTCCGGCTGCGGCCGGACGGGCAACTGGCGTACCTGGGTCGGCTCGACGACCAGGTGAAGCTGCGGGGCTACCGGATCGAGCTGGGTGAGGTCTCCGCCCGCCTCGCCGCCCTGCCCGGGGTCCGCGAAGCGACCGCCGCCGTACGGGAAGGACCAAGCGGTGACCCGCTGCTGGTCGGCTACCTGGTCGGCGAGCGCCGCGACGACGTACGGGCCCGGCTGGCCGGGGTGCTGCCCGCGCCGCTGGTCCCCGCGACCGTGGTCTGGCTGGACCGGCTGCCCGCCCTGCCCAACGGCAAGGTGGACCGGTCGGCCCTGCCCGCCCCCACCCTTGGCGACGACGCCGGGCCCGACGTCGGGCCGCTCGACGGGACGGCCGGCACGGTGGCGGCGGTGTGGCGCGAGGTGCTCGGCGTACCGGTCACCGGCGCCGACAGCGACTTCCTCGCCCTCGGCGGCGATTCCCTGCTCGCGGTCCGCTCCGCCACCCGGCTGGCCGCCGCGACCGGCCGGCCGGTCCGACCGGGCGACCTGTTCGCCCATCCGACCGTCGCCGCGTTGGCCGCCCACCTCGACGGGCTGCCCGCCGGCCCGGCGCCGGTCGGGGAGCCGGCCGGCCCGGCGCCGGTCGGGGAGCCGGCCGGCCCGGCGCCGGTCGGCCCCGCCCCGCTCTGCGCCGCGCAGACCCGGCTCTGGTTCCTGCACCGGCTCGACCCGGCCGACACCTCCTACCTGCTAGCCTTCGCGGTGCGGTTCGCCGCGCCGGTGGACCGCGCCCGGCTGGCCCGGGCCCTACGCCGGGTGGTCGACCGGCATCCGGCCCTGCGCACCGTGTTCCCCTCCGGGCCGGACGGGCCGGTGCAGCGCGTCCGGCCCGCCGCCGATCCGGCGCTGGTCGTCGCGCCACCCGACCCGGGCACGCCACTCGACGAGCGGCTCGCCCGGCTCGCCGCCGAGGCCACCCGGACACCGATGGACCTGGCCACCGGCCCGCTGCTGCGCGCCCACCTGGTGCCGGACGCCACGGGCCGGGCGGTGGCGCTGCTGCTGGTCGTCCACCACATCGTCTGCGACGACTGGTCGTTCGGCGTGATCGTGCGGGACCTGGCCCGAGCGTACGACACCGAGGGGGACGGCACGGCGGACCCGGAATGCCCGGCGGTCGGCCCGGCGGCGCTCGCCCTGACCCAGCGGGACTGGCTGGCCGGGCCGGCGGGCCGGCAGGCGGTGGTCGACGTGCTGGACGAGCTGCGCGGGGCTCCCGACCTGCTCGACCTGCCCTCCGCCCCGCCCCGGCCGGGTCAGCGCCCGCCGCCCGCCGCGCGTCCGGGCCCGGACGCCCCGTCCGGTGGTGCGCTGCGGACCCAAGTGGACGCGGGCACCGGCGCGGCGGTGCGGGCCCTGGCCCGGGCCGAGCGGGTCAGCCTGCACATGGTCGGGCTGGCCGCCTTCGCCACCCTGCTCGGCACCGCCACCGGCCGGCACGACCTGCTGATCGGCGTCGCCTTCGCCGGCCGGACCAGCGTCGCCGCCGAGCAGAGCGTCGGCTGCTACGTCAACACGCTGCCGCTGCGGCTGCGGCCCGCCCCCGACCGCCACTTCGCCGACCTGCTCGACGAGGCCCGCCGGGTCACCCTCTTCGCCGCGGCCCACCAGGACGTCCCCTTCGACCTGCTGGTGGAGCGGCTCCGGCCCACCCGCCGGCCGCACCGGAACCCGTTGGTGCAGGTCGCCTTCGGCGTGCAGAACGCCCCGCCGGCCCGGCACCGCGACGCGGCCGGTGTCGAGTTCACCGGCGTGGAGCTGACCCCGGACACCGCCCGGCTCGACCTGACCCTCTGGCTCGACGAACGGCGGGACGGGCTGGAGGCGCTCTGGACGTACCGCACCGACCTGTTCGACCACGACGGGGTGGTCGCGTGGCACCGTCGGTTCACCGCGCTGCTGCGTACCGCCGCCGCCGACCCCCGGCGCAGTCTGGCCGACTGCGTCGACACCCCTGGAGTGAGAGATGACTGAGCAGCCCCGGGTCGCGCGGACCATCCCCCGTCGCGGCCGCGAACGGAACCTGGTGGACGTCCGCCCCGACTGGCCCGGCGGCCCGCCGCCGGCGCTGGTGCAGGCCAACGTCCCCGACGTCGACCTGGCCGGCTGGCTGGCCGGCCACCGCGACGAGGTCGACGAGCTGGCCCGCCGCGCCGGGGCCGTACTGTTCCGCGGCTTCGCCGTGGCCGGCGCCGCCGACTTCCGCACCGTGATGGCCACCCTCTCCGACGACGTGCTCTCCTACGGCGAACGCTCCTCACCGCGCAGCAAGGTCACCGAGGGGGTGTACACCTCCACCGAGCACCCCGCCGACCAGCCGATCGTGGCGCACAACGAGCAGTCGTACACGGTGAACTGGCCGCTGCGCATCGTGTTCCACTGCGAGGTGGCGCCGGCCGCCGGCGGGCGCACCCCGCTGGCCGACAGCCGCCGGGTGCTCGCCCGGCTCCACCCGGAGACCGTCGCCGAGTTCGAGCGGCGTGGAGTGCTCTACCGGCGCAACTACCTGCCCGGCATCAGCCTCTCCTGGCAGACCGCGTTCCAGACCGAACGGCGCGAGGACGTCGAGGCGTACTGCGCTCGGGCGCTGATCGACGTGGAATGGGTCAGCGACCGGCAGCTGCGGACCCGGCAGGTCCGTCCGGCGGTGCGCCGGCACCCGGTCACCGGGGAGCGGACCTGGTTCAACCACGCGCTGTTCTTCCACGTCACCTCCCTGCCCGACGACGTCAGCGCCGGCCTGCGGGCCGCCCTCGACGAGGAGGACCTGCCCTACCAGACCGCGTACGGGGATGGCACGCCCATCCCCGACGAGGTGCTGGCCGAGTTGCGGGCGGCGTACGCCGCGGAGACCCGCTCCTTCGACTGGCAGCGCGGCGACGTGCTGTTGGTGGAGAACATGCTCGCCGCGCACGCCCGGGAGCCGTTCACCCCGCCCCGACGGATCCTCACCGCGATGTCCGACCCGGTCGCCGCGCCCGAGCTGTCCGAGGCGCTCCGCACCGGCGGGGCGGTCGCGGGAGACCGGCCGTGAGCGGGCCGGCGCCGCGCCGGCGCGGTACCGGCACGGTCACCTCGCCGGTGTCCCGGCGGGTGCTCGTGGACGAGGAGTTCGTGCTGCTCGTCGAGGCAGGCGTCCCCGACCTCGACCTGGCCGGCTGGCTCGCCGGCCGCCGCGAGGAGCTGCGGCGGGACCTGGACCGCCACGGCGCGGTGTTCTTCCGCGGCTTCGAGGTGGGCAGCGCCGACGACTTCAGCCAGGCCGCCCGGGCGGTCAGCCCGGACCTGCTCGGCTACCTGGAGCGGGCCGCCCCGCGCCGCGAGGTCGCCGACCGGGTGTTCACCTCCACCGAGTTCAACGCCGAGCAGTGGATCCCGCTGCACCACGAGATGTCGTACTCGCACAACTGGCCCACCTACCTCTACTTCTGGTGCGCGCAGCCGGCCACCGGCAGCGGCGGGGCCACCCCGCTGGCCAGCGAGCGGGTCATCACCCCGCTGATCCCCGCCGACGTGCGGGAGCGGTTCCTGCGCTCCGGCGTCCGCTACGTGCGCAACTACGGCCCGCACCTGGACCTGCCGTGGCAGGAGGCATTCCAGACCATCGACCGGGCGGAGGTGGAGGCGTACTGCGCCGCCTCGGCGACCGAGTTCACCTGGCTGGGCGGGGACGGGCTGCGTACCCGGGCCCGGCGGCAGGCGGTGGCCACGCACCCGCATACCGGGGAGACGGTCTGGTTCAACCACGCCCACCTGTTCCACGTGTCCAACATGCCGGCGGAGGTGTCCGGCGCGCTGCTACGCGAGTACGGCCCGGAGGGGCTGCCGCGCAACGCGTACTACGGCGACGGCGAGCCGATCCCCGACGAGGTGGTCACCGGGATCTGCGAGCTGTACCGGCAGCATGCCGTCTCGGTGCCCTGGCAGCGCGGCGACGTGCTGGTCGTGGACAACTTCCTGGCCACCCACGGGCGGGAACCCTTCAGCGGCGACCGGCAGATCCTCGTCGCCATGTCCGACCTCTACGTCAACCGGAGTTCGCTGTGAACGGATACCGCCTGTCGCCGATCCAGCGCCTGGCCTGGTCAGGAAAGCAGGACCTGATCCGGGCCCGGGTCCGGCTCGCCCGGCCGCTGGACCGGGCGCGGTTGCAGGCTGCCGTCGACACGGTGGTGGCCCGGCACGAGGCGCTGCGGCTGGCTCTGGTGCACCACCCCGGCCTGCGGGTGCCGTTGCAGGACGTGGACGACAGCCGCGCCGTGGTGGTCGGCGCGCAGGGCGACCTGTCGGTCACCCTCACCGACGACGCCCTCGAGCTGACCGCCACCCCGTTGATCGCCGACCCGGCCAGCCTGCGCCTGGTCCTCGCCGACCTGGCCCGGGCCTACGCCGGCGAGGCGCTGCCGGACGACCCGGAGGCGCTGCAGTTCCTCGACGTCGCCGAGTGGCAGCTCGAGGAGCGGGAGCGGGCCCCGGCCGCCACCCCCACCGCCCCGGCCGCGCGGCTGGTCACCCCACACGGGGACGACCCGAGCGCGGTGGTCACCGTGACCGTGTCCGCCGCCGCCCTGGCCGACGCCGCCCGGCCCACGGGCGTCGAGCCCGCCACCGTGCTCCTCGCCGCCTGGGCCCTCGCGGTTGCCCGCCGGACCGAGGCGCCGGACGGGGCCGACGAGGCGGACCTGGTGCTGGCCCGGTGGAACGACGGCCGCCATGCCGCCGGCACCGCCGAGGTGGTGGGTCCGCTGGGCGGCAACGGCCCGCTCCGGCTGGCCCTGCCGTTGCCGGCCGCCCCCGCCGAGCTGCTGGCCTACGTCCGCGCCGCCGAGGTCGCCGCCGACGACACATTCCACCTGGTCGACCCGGTGGACGAGCAGTCCGGGGCGGTCGCCGGGTTCGCGGTGCCGCCCGCCGTGGACCCGGCCACCGTGGCCGGCCTCGGCGGCTCCGCGGTGGAGGTCGCCGCACCGCCGCCGCCCGCCGGTCCACAGCTCACCGCGCTGACCGATGGCGACCGCGTCACCCTGCGGGTGGTCGGCGGGCAGTGGCTGCTCGACGCGCTGCTGGCGATCTTGCGGACCCTGCCCGCCGCGCTCACCGAGGGCGTCCCGGTGGCCGTGCTCGGCGACGGGGAGGCCCACTGGCTGGCCGACGCGGCCGGGACCACGTCCGAGACGCCGGGGCGTACCCTCGTCGACCTGCTCGACGCGGGCCTCGCCGGCGCCGACCAGGACGCCGCAGCAGTGGTCGCCGCGGACGGCGCGTACACCGTCGGTGAGCTGCGCGAACGGGCCGCGCGGGTGGCCGGAGCGCTGGCCGCGCGGGGCCTGTCCGGCGCCCCGGTCGGGGTGCTGGCCGCCCGGTCCCGGGACACCGTCGTGGCGTTCCTCGGCGTGCTGCGGGCCGCGGCGGTGTTCGTCCCGCTGGACCCGGACGCCCCGGCGCAGCGCCACGCCGCCCAGGTCCGCGCGGTCGGCGCGGAGCTCGTCGTCGGCGTCGGCGGCCCGGCGACCGTGACGGTCGACGAGCTGGTCGCGGCCGGTGGCCAGCCGCCCGTCGCGGTGCCGGCCCCGACCGACCCGGCGTACGTGATCTTCACCTCCGGCTCCACCGGCAGGCCCCGCCCCGTGCAGGTGTCGCACGGCGCCGCCGCGCACCTGGCGGATGCCCTGGAGCGGACCGTGTACACGGGCAGCCGCCCGGGGCTGCGGGTGGCGGTGAACGCCCCGCTCACCTTCGACGCCTCGGTGAAGCAGCTGGTGCAGCTCGGCCACGGCCGCAGCCTCTACCTGGTGCCCGAGGAGGTCCGCCGGGACGGGGTGGCGCTGGCCACCGCGCTGGCCGAGCACGGCGTCGACGTGCTCGACGTGACCCCCTCCCAGCTGCGCATCCTGCTCGCCGGGGCGGGAGACACCCGGCTGCCCGGCCTGCTGCTGCTCGGTGGGGAGGCCATCCCGCCGGACCTGTGGGAGACGGTGGCAGCGCTGCCCGGCGTCCGCGCGGTCAACCTGTACGGCCCGACCGAATGCACGGTGGACACCAGCGCGGCGCAGGTGCGCGCCGGGGACGCCCCGACCATCGGCCGGCCGCTGCCCGGCGTCGCGGTGTGGGTGCTCGACGAACGGCTGCGGCCGGTGCCGCCAGGCGTGGCCGGGGAACTCTGCGTCAGCGGGCCGCAGCTCGCCGACGGGTATCTGGGCGACCCGGAGACCACCGCGCGGCGGTTCGTGCCGGTGGCGCTGCCGTCCGGCCGCACCGAACGGGTGTACCGTACCGGCGACCGGGTCCGCTTCGACGCCGACCGGCGGCTGCGCTACCTGGGCCGCCTGGACGACCAGGTGAAGATCCATGGCTTCCGGGTGGAGCCGGGCGAGGTCGCCGCGGTCCTGCGCGAGCACCCGGAGGTCGCCGACGCCGCCGTGGTGGCCCGCGACGACGACGGGCACGGCGCCCGGCTCGTCGCCTACGTCCGGCCGGGCAGCCCGGCCGTCGCCGTCGATGTCGAGCGGATCGCCGGAATCAACCCGCACGAGACCCGCTACCTGTACGACGAAATCTTCGTTCAGCAGGTCTACCTGCGCGACGGCATCGTGCTGCGGCCCGGGGCGACCGTGCTCGACGTGGGCGCGAACATCGGCATGTTCTCGCTCTTCGTCCACACCGTCTGCCCGGACGCGACGATCCACGCGTTCGAGCCGGTGCCGTCGGTGGCCGACGTGCTGCGGCGCAACGTCGCCGAGTTCGGCGTACCGGCCACGGTGCACGGGTTCGGGCTGTCCCGGACGGCCGGGGAGGTGTCCTTCACCTACTACCCGGGCTACTCGATGATGTCCGGCCACGCCGCGTACGCCGACCCGGACGCCGAGGTGGCGGTGATCAAGCGGTACCTCGCCAACGAGCGGGACGCCGGCGCGGACGAGCGGGACGTCCTGCTCGACCGGGTCGACGAACTGCTCGCGGAACGCTTCGCCGGCCGGGAGTTCACCGTGCCGGTCCGGCCGCTTTCGGCCGTCCTCGACGAGCTCCCCCCGGAGCGGATCGACCTGCTGAAGATCGACGTGCAGCGCGCCGAGGCGGACGTGATCGCCGGGCTGGAGGAACGGCACTGGCCGCTGGTCGCGCAGGTCGCCATGGAGGTGCACGACGCGGCCGGCACCGACACCGAGGGCCGGTTGGACGAGCTGATCGCGTTCTTCACCGACCGCGGCTTCGACGTCGTCACCCGACAGGACGACCTGCTCGTCGGCACCGACCGGCACACCCTGCACGCCGTGCGTCCTGAGTACGCCGCCGATCCGCGCCCGGCGGTGGCCGTCCCGGCCGGGCCGGCCGCCGGCCCGCTGGAGGAGCGCCTGACCGGCTGGCTGGCCGACCTGCTCCCGGCTTACCTGGTCCCGGCCACGGTGGTGCTCCTCGACGAGCTGCCCCTGACCCGCAACGGCAAGCTCGACCGGGCGGCGCTGCCCGCGCCCAGCCTCGACCGGCCGCGCGACGGCGCGGCGGTGGCACCCGCCAACCGGGCCGAGCAGATCCTGGTCGAGGCGTGGCGCGAGATCCTCGGGGTGTCGACCGTCGGCGTGACCGACAGCTTCTTCGCCCTCGGCGGCGACTCCATCCGGAGCATCCAGATGCAGGTCGCGGCGAACAGGCGGGGGCTCTCCTTCCGGCTCAGCGACATCTTCACGTACCAGTCGATCCGGGAGCTCGTCACGCACGGGCAGACCACCCTCACCGAGGCCGAAGCCGAAGCCGAGGCCGGGGCCGCCCCGGCCGCCGCGGCGGAGCAGGCCAGGCGCTTCACGCTGGTCGCCGCCGCCGACCGGGAGCTGCTGCCCGCCGGGCTCGCCGACGCGTACCCGATGACCGCCCTCCAGCAGGGCATGGTCTACCACTGCGAGCTGACCGGCGACCCGGCGATGTACCACAACGTCACCGCACACCGGATCGCCGCGCCGCTGGACGGCGCGGCGCTGCGTCGCGCGCTGGCCGGCCTGGTGGCCGCCCACCCGGTGCTGCGGACCGGGTTCGCGCTGGGCGCGTACGCCGAGCCGTTGCAGCTCGTGCACGCGGACGTGCCGGTCGAGGTGCCGGTGACCGACCTGGCCCACGCCGACCCGCAGACCCGCCGAGCGCGAGTCGACGAACTGGTGGCGGAGGAGCGGGTACGCCGCTTGGACTGGGCCCGCCCGCCGCTGCTGCGGCTGCACGCCGTCCGGGAGGACGCCGACGCGTTCACCCTGATCGTCGCCGAGTACCACGGCATCCTCGACGGCTGGAGCCTGCACCTGTTCCTCACCGACCTGCTCGCCGCGTACGACCGGGGGCGGGCCGGCACGGCCCGCCCGGCCCGCCCCGGCCTGCCGTTCCGGGAGTACGTGGCGGCCGAGCGGCGCGCCCTGGCCGACCCCGTCACCCGCCGGTTCTGGCTGGACGGCCCCGGCGCGGTGCCGCCGCTGCTGCTCGGCGGGCCGGACCCGCGGACCACCACCACCCAGCGGGTGCCACTCGAGGCGGGCACCACCGACGCGGTCACCGAGGCGGCCCGGACCGCCGGGGTGCCGGTCAAGTCCTGGCTACTCGCCATCCACCTGCGGCTGATCGGCGAACTCTCCGGCCGGGACGATGTCGTCAGCGGCCTGGTGGTCGGCGGCCGGCCGGAAGGGGACGGCAGCGACGCCACCCTCGGGCTGTTCCTCAACACCCTGCCGGTGAGCGTGGAGCTGGGCACCCGGTCCCTGGCCGAGCTGGCCGCCGAGGTGTGGCGGGTCGAGCGGGAGCTGATGGGGCACCACCGCTTCCCACTTGCCGAGATCGTCCGCGCCGGTGGGGCCGGCCCCCGATTCGACCACTTCTTCAACTGGACCCATTTCCCGAACGGGCCGGGCGTCGGCGGCAGCCGCATCGTGGACAGTCGGGGCGTCACCGTGGACGTGGCGTTCAGCCTCGCCGTCGATGCCGAACTGGACGCCGACACCGGCCGCCTCGCCCTCACCGTCCAGTACGACCACCGGCACGTCGCCGCGGAGTGGGTGGACACCTTCGCCGACGGCTTCCGCCGGCTGCTGGCGGCGGACCCGACCGCGCCGCTGCCGGCCGTGGCCACCGGCGGGCCGGCGGCCGAAGACGACGCGCGGGCCCGGTGGGTGGCCCGGGTGGCGGCGGCCTGGCAGGAGGTACTCGGGGCCGCGCCGCACGACCCGGCGACCGATTTCCTGGCCGCCGGCGGGGACTCGCTGCGCGCCCTGCGACTGGTCACCGTGCTGCGGCAGCGCCACGGCAGCGACCTCACGCTGCCCGAGTTCGTGGCGCTGGGCAGCTACGGCGCGCTGGTGGACCGGGTGGCCCGCGATGCGTGACAACCCGTGGCTGGCGGTCCGGCCCCGGTCGCCCGGCCGGCCCGTTGGCTGACGCCGGCGCGTACCCGATCCACGAGAGGAGCATTGTGACCGGCTTCAGCACCACCGCTGTGCACGGCGATGACGGCCTGATCCCCGGCGGGGCGGTGGCACCGCCGATCGTGCAGAGCGCGACCTTCAGCGCCGAGTCCGACGAGCGGTTCACCGCGATCGCCACCGAGACCCGGGGCAGCACCTTCTACACCAGATACGGCAACCCCAACCACGCCCAAGTGGCCGCCGTGGTCGCCGAGCTGGAGGGCGCGGAGACAGGTCTGGTCACCGCCTCTGGGATGGGCGCGATCAGCACCGTCGCGCTGGCCCTGCTCTCCGCCGGGGACCACGTGGTGGTGCAGCGCAGCATGTACGGCGGCACCACCTCGCTCGCCACCGGCCTGCTGCCGCGCTTCGGGGTCTCGAGCACCCAGGTCGACCAGACCGATACCGGGGCGTTCGAGCGGGCGTTGCGTCCACGGACCCGCCTGGTGCTGGTGGAGACGCCGAGCAATCCGCTGCTGGAGCTGACCGACCTGACGGCCGTGGTGAAGGTGGCCCATGCGGCGGGCGCGCTGGTGGTGGTCGACAACACCTTCGCCACGCCGGTGAACCAGCGTCCGATGAGCGCCGGGGCGGACCTGGTCTGGCACAGCGGCACCAAGTTCCTCGGCGGCCACTCCGACGTGTCGGCGGGGGTGGTCGTCGGCTCCGCCGAGCTGGTCGAGCGGGTGTGGCAGACGGCGATCGTCACAGGCAGCACCCTCGGCCCGGTGGACGCCTGGCTGTTGCTGCGCGGTATCCGTACGCTGCCGCTGCGGGTGGAGCGGCACAACGCCAACGCCCTCGCCCTGGCCCAGGCCATGGAGGGACACCCGGCGGTGGCCCGGGTCCGCTACCCGGGGCTGCCGTCGCATCCCCAGCAGGCGCTGGCCCGCCGGCAGATGACCGGCTTCGGCGGGGTGCTCAGCGTCGACCTGAAGGCGGGTCGGGCGGGGGTCGCCGCGCTGCTGGCCGGGCTGGGGCTGGCCAAGCGGGCGGCCAGCCTGGGCAGCGTCAGCACGCTGGTGGTGCACCCCCGGTCGATGTGGGCGGGGATCGTGGACGCCGAGCAGCTGGCCGCCACCGGTATCGGGGACGGGCTGGTCCGCGTCTCCACCGGCATCGAGGACACCGCCGACCTGGTGGACGACTTCCTGGCGGCGTTGGACAACGCGGCCGACCTGGGTTAGCCGGGCCTTGGCGCGTGTGGGAACAGCTGGACGCGGCGTCGTCCGCTGGCCCCGCACGGTCGCGACGACCCTCGTAGGGTGATGGCATGGCTGAGCGATCTCTGACCTTGATGGCGGTGCACGCCCACCCCGACGACGAGGCGACGAGCACCGGTGGTGTCCTTGCCCGCTACGCGGCGGAAGGGATCTCGACAGTGCTCGTGACCTGCACCGACGGGCGATGTGGCGACGGCCCCGGCGGGGTCAAGCCCGGCGACCCGGGGCACGACCCGGCCGCCGTGGTGGCGATGCGCCAGGACGAACTGGAGGCCAGCTGCGCGGCGTTGAAGGTCACCCACCTGGAGACGCTCGGCTACGCCGATTCCGGGATGATGGGCTGGCCGACCAACGACCTGCCCGGCACGTTCTGGACCACGCCGGTGGCGGAGGCGGCGGGCCGGCTGGCGGAGCTGATCCGACAGTACCGGCCGGACGTCGTCGTCACCTATGACGAGAACGGCTTCTACGGCCACCCGGACCACATCCAGGCGCACAGAATCACCATGGCCGCTGTCGCGATGACGGACATCCCCGCGAAGGTGTACTGGACCACTGTGCCGCGCTCGGCGTTCGCGGAATTCGGCCGGATCATGCAGGAGCTCGGCGTCGAGTGGGCCGAGCCGGACGCGTCGGCGGCGGAGCCCCAGCTCGGCCTGCCCGACGACGAGATCACCACCTGGGTGGACACGAGCAGCTACGGTGCGCAGAAGTTCGAGGCGCTGGCCACGCATGCCAGTCAGACCGAGAACATCTTCTTCCTGCAACTTGGCAGGGAGCGGTTCACCGAGCTGATGGGCATGGAGACCTTCGTCCGGGTCCGCGACACCACTGGCGCGCCGATACCCGAGGACGACCTGTTCGCCGGACTGCGCTGACCGAGCCGGCGCAGATAGCCCTCTCGTACCCGTGGTCGTACCCGTCACGGCGCTTCACTGGCCGTCCAGGCCGGCCCATGAGGGCCGGCCTGGACGTCAGGATCAGGCGAGGTCGTACCGGTCGAGGTTCATCACCTTGACCCACGCCGCGACGAAGTCGTGCACGTACTTCTTTCGCGCGTCGTCGCTCGCGTAGACCTCCGCGAGCGCGCGCAGCTCGGAGTTCGAACCGAAGACGAGGTCGGCGCGGCTGCCGGTCCACTTGACCTCGCCCGTGGCGGCGTCGCGACCTTCGAAGGTGGTCGCGTCCTCGGACGTCGCCTTCCACGTCGTGCCGAGGTCGAGCAGGTTGACGAAGAAGTCGTTGGTCAGCGACCCGGGGGTCTCGGTGAAGACACCGAGCGACGATTGCTTGACGTTCGCGCCCAGGACGCGGAGACCGCCGACGAGCACGGTCATCTCGGGCGCGCTCAGGGTCAGCAGGTTCGCCCGGTCGACCAGGAGGAACTCGGCCGGCAGCCGGTGGCCCTTCCCGAGGTAGTTGCGGAACCCGTCCGCGGTCGGCTCGAGCGCGGCGAAGGACTCCACGTCGGTCTGCTCCTGCGACGCGTCCGTGCGTCCGGGCGTGAAGGGGACCTCGACAGCGTGGCCGGCGTTCTTGGCGGCCAGTTCGACGGCCGCTGACCCGCCGAGCACGATCAGGTCGGCGAGCGAGACCTGCTTCCCTCCGGTCTGGGATGCGTTGAATGCCTCCTGGATCCCCGCCAGGGTGCCCAGCACCGTGGCCAACTCGTCGGGGTTGTTGACCTCCCAACCGTTCTGCGGCTCGAGACGGATGCGCGCCCCGTTGGCGCCGCCGCGCTTGTCGCTTCCCCGGAACGTCGACGCCGACGCCCACGCGGTGGAGACCAGCTGGGACACCGACAGCCCCGAGGCGAGGACCTGGCCCTTGAGGGTGGCGACGTCCTCGGCGTCGACGAGCTCGTGCGTCACCGCCGGGACGGGGTCCTGCCACAGCAGCGCCTCGGCAGGGAGCTCCGGCCCGAGGTAGCGCGCGACAGGCCCCATGTCGCGGTGCGTCAGCTTGAACCACGCCCGGGCGAAGGCGTCCGCGAACTCCTCCGGGTGCTCGAGGAAGCGCCGCGAGATCTGCTCGTAGACCGGGTCAACCCGGAGCGCGAGGTCCGTCGTCAGCATCGTCGGGGCGTGACTACGCGACAGGTCATGGGCGTCGGGGACGGTACCCGCCCCGGCACCATCCTTCGGCTTCCACTGGATCGCACCGGCGGGGCTCGTCGTCCGCTCCCACTCGTAGCCGAACAGGATCTCGAAGAAGCTGTTGTCCCACGCCACCGGGGTGTTCGTCCACGCACCCTCGAGCCCGCTGGTGATCGTGTCGCCGCCCTTGCCGGTGCCGAAGGTGTTGGTCCAGCCCAGGCCCTGCTCCTCCAGCGAGGCGCCCTCGGGCTCGGGACCGACGTACTTGTTCGGGTCGGCCGCACCGTGGGTCTTGCCGAACGTGTGCCCACCGGCGATCAGCGCGACGGTCTCCTCGTCGTTCATCGCCATGCGGCGGAACGTCTCGCGGATGTCCCTGGCCGCGGCGAGCGGGTCCCCGCTGCCATGCGGGCCTTCCGGGTTGACGTAGATGAGGCCCATTTGGACCGCGGCCAGCGGGCTCTCAAGGTCCCGGACGCCGGTGTGGCGCTCGTCACCGAGCCAGGTGGACTCGGGACCCCAGTAGACGTCCTCGTCGGGCTCCCAGACATCCTCCCGACCGCCGGCGTAGCCGAAGGTCGTGAAGCCCATCGACTCCAGGGCGACGTTACCGGCAAGAATCATGAGGTCGGCCCACGAGAGGTTCTGGCCGTACTTCTTCTTGACCGGCCACAGCAGCCGGCGAGCCTTGTCGAGATTTGCGTTGTCCGGCCAGCTGTTGAGGGGCGCGAAGCGCTGTTGCCCGGCGCCGGCGCCGCCGCGGCCGTCACTGATGCGGTACGTGCCCGCGCTGTGCCACGCCATGCGGATGATGAACGGGCCGTAGTGGCCGTAGTCGGCCGGCCACCAGTCCTGCGACGTCGTCAGGACCTCCGCGACGTCGCGCTTCACGGCGGCAAGGTCGAGGGACCTGAACGCCTCGGCGTAGTTGAACTCCCCACCGAGCGGGTTGGCCACGGCGGGGTTCTTGGCAAGGATCTTCAGGTTGAGCTGGTTCGGCCACCAGCCCCGGTTCCCCCCGCCCTGGGTCGGGTGCGGGGCGCGTGCGGCCGTGACCGGGCAGCGACCTTCGCTCTCCTCCGAGTTCATGTCGCCGACGACTGCATCGTGGTTCTCGTGCACGGGAATCCTTCCTAGGCGGATCAAGGGGCGTTCACGAACTGCATGCGGTGGAACAGCCGGGGCACAGGCCCCAGTAGACGACCTCGGCCTCGTCGATCAAAAAGCCGCGATCGTCGGACGCGGTAAGGCAAGGCGCCTCGCCAGCGGCGCAGTCGACGTCGGCGATCAGACCGCATGACCGGCACACCACGTGGTGGTGGTTGTCCCCGACCCGCGACTCGTAGCGCGCCACGGAGCCGGGCGGTTCGATGCGCCGCACCAGACCCGCGGCCGTCAGCGCACGCAGCACGTCGTACACGGCCTGGCGGGACACCCCAGGGAGATCCCTGCGCACGGCACCGATGATCGAGTCCGTGTCGGCGTGCGAATGCGCGTGCACCGCGCTCAGCACCGCCACCCGAGGACGGGTCACGCGCAACGCTGCCCCGCGCAGCATCTGCTGGAAGTCCAGGGTCGTGGCCACGAGCGCAGTCTGGCCGGTTTTCTGGAATCAGTCAAGAGTAGCCTGGGCGTCGCCCCAGGTCTCCACCTGGCCATGCGCCGCCGCGCTCATGACGGCAACGCCGGCAGCCTCTGCCTCGCCAGCGGAGCGGGCCGCGATCTCGCTGGCCTCCGCAGCCACTGCCGGCGCCAGAGGGCTTGAGACGACCGGCTGCACCAGCCAGGCAGGGAGCAGCGCGGGCTGACCACTTCGGTCTTCACTGGGAGATCAAACACGTCAAACGGTTATATTCTTGCTGCTCACGGCCATGGCCGGCGGCGGGCTGCACGAGCACTTCGGCAAACGATGACCACTTCGTTGACGTGCACCCCACTCTGCTCCCAGTGCAAGTCCCGCCCTGCAGGGCACGCCGCGTCAAGCACCTCTACCCGTTACTTGACGACCGAGCGAACCTCGCCCGTTCAGAGGGGAGATGCGTGCGTCCGTGTCCGCACCTTGAAGGTTTCCTACCACCTCTGCCCGGCACCGGCGTCGAGACTTGAATCGCCTCGATCAGTCTTCGAAGCCGTTTTCAGCCAGGATCTTGTCGATGCGGGCTCGATGCGCCTCCTCCCAGACATCGAGGGATTCGTCGGCCTCCTTGGCCAACTTCTTCTGGGCGTCGAGGAGCACCTGCCTCCGACGGGCCCGGGGAGTGACCACAACGCCCTCTTCATCAGCCACGATGATATCGCCGGCACTCACGTTCACACCGCCGCACCGCACCTGGCCATTGAGTGGCTCTACGACCGCCTTGCTCCCCGGGATAGGGATGACTCCCCTGGCAAAGACGGGAAAGCCCATCTTGCGCACCTCGGCGAGGTCCCGAATCACCCCATCGACCACGAACCCCGCGATCCCCCGACGTTGAGCGACGGCACAAACGTTTCCTCCCGCAACTGCATAGTCCACGTCCCCCGCTTCGACGACGATGATCGACCCAGGCTCCGCCCGATAGATAGCCGCGTGAAGCATGAGGTTGTCGCCCGGAGGGCACCGCACCGTGAACGCCGGGCCGGCAACCCGCCGCTCTAAAGGCCACAGAGGACGAATCCCGATATCCATGACCTGCTCGCGTCCTAAAAGGTCGGCGAGGGTGGTCGGGGGAATGTTCTCGAATCCGGTGATGTCGTTCATATCTTCCTCCATCTCGGGTGTCCCTCTCATGTGGCAGCTGCAGTACGGCATCTGTTGGTCGTGGCGGTGGGTGCCGGCGGACATGGAAGCTGAACCGTCGTCTGAGGAAGGTCAGCTAACGTGGGCAAGCTGCGTTCCGCTGGCGGTCTCCGCGTCCTGGCGGCGCGACTGAGCCCGGCGCAGCCCAAAGTGGATGATGTGCGGGGAGGTCAGGCCCGCGGCCGCGAAGATCGCCGCGAGTCCGATCCAGCCCGGTACTCCCAAGCCGATCACCAGCGCGATCAGCAACGACGGTGCGGCCATGTTTCCGAACTGCCGCCCGGTCTGGTAGGCCGCTTGGTACTGGCCCTGCGCCCAGTCCGGAGCGAGGTCGAAGACGACCGCAAACGTCGCGCTCGCCAGCCACAGCTCGCCGAGCACGTGTACGGTCGCCGCCACCAGCACCAGCACGCTGACCAGCCACGACGGCCGGTCTGCCGTCAGCCCGAACAGGACACACGATGCCGCGACGACGAGGGCGCCGCGCCGCGTCACCGGGATCGCGTCGGCGGCGGTGTGCGTACCTCGCGAAGCCCACACCTGCAGTGTCACGCAGCCGATCGTGTTCACCAGCAGCGCCGCCGAGACGAGGGTGACAGGGGCGTGCGTATACGCGATCAGCCACAGCGGCAGCGCAAGGCTCAGCAGCTCGTTGTAGAGGGCCGCCACCAGCCCGTCGACCAGCGCGAACGCGAGGAACGGCCGGTCCCGCAGAGCCACCATCCGGGGGCCGCTCGCGGGCGCCTTCGCCGGGGCCACCCGGGCCGCACGGCCGACGATCAGCGCCGCGCCGAGGCAGGTCGCCGCGTTGACGAGCAGCACAGCCAGGTAACCGGCGCGGCTGTCCAGAAGCAGCGGAACACCGCCGGCGAGGGTGCCGAGGGCGATGCCGGCGTTGTTCGTCGAGCGAACAAAGGCCCTGGTACGCATCCGCTCCTCCGGCGGCACGGCTCCGGCGATCATCGCGCCGCTCGCCGCCTTCACCGTCGCGTCGCCCACCGCGATCGCGCATGCGAGCACGGCGAATGACCAGAGGCCGCGGACGAGCGTCATCGCGGCGAAGCTCGCCGCCAGTGTGATCAGCGCGGCGATCTGCACGTCGCGCGGTCCGCGGCGGTCCACCACGTAACCCATCGGCGTCGTCAGGACCATGCCCGCAAGGGCAGCGGCGCTCAACCCGATCGCGACCTGGGCCGGGGTCAGCCCGACCGAGCGGGTGAGGAACAGCGCGCTGGTCGTGAGGTAGGCACCGTTGCCGAAGGTGTTCACCAGGGTGGCGAACACAAGGATGCGCGGGGTGCCTGGGGCCGGGAGCAGCTTGCCGATCACGCCGACGATTTAACAGTACGTACGTACGGTATGCAAACCGCGGTCCAGCAGGTTCGGTGCTACTCAGCCCCATCGAGGGCACGCGAGCAGCAAGGTGGGCCGCGATGCCTCCGATGTTCCGTCGGCGCAACCAGTTGATGCCGACGTCGTTGCCCTGAGGTGCTCTTCGACCGGCCAGTACTTGCCAAACTGTTCAGCGAGTGCGGCAAGGGGCGCGGCGAGGTCGACACCCGGGAGCCTGAACGTTGTGCCGCAGCTACTGAGCCGCCGGCCCTGATCGTCAGCCCACAACTCCAGACCCCAGCCAGGCCAGCGAGTGGATCCGCCGCCGACAACCCAATCCAACCTCCCCAGCAGGTCAGCCCGGACCCTCTGCACGCCTGTCCTCGGTCGCGCCTGTCAAGTCCTCGCGGTGAGCCGTACCCAGCAGGTGGCCTTCCGGATCGGTGATGATCGCGTAGGTCAGGTGGTGGGCGCGCAGGTATGACTCGACGTTGGCCAAGGCCAAGTGAGGGCGCAGTGTCGAGGGACCGGACTCCATCAGTTCGTGGGCCGCGGTGCCGGGGTCGGCATCGAGGGCGGCGTTCCGGAGTCGGCCGAGCAGAGTGCGATCGCCGGCGACAACGAGGGCGAACCGGTACGGGGAGGCGTCGACGCGGGCGCGGACGGCAGCGAGCGTATCGGAAGGTCGGGCGGTGGGAGCGTCGTGGCGCAGCCGGCTACCGATGGTAGGTGCGCTGGCCGCGAGGCCCTCGATGGACAGGTTGTGCGCGAGCCAGTCCTCCTTGCCGGCTGCGTAGTCGTAGACGTCGGTGAACCCAAGGGCTTCGAGCCGGCACGCGGCTCGCGGGCTCATGTCTCAAAGGCCGTCCCAGCAGTAGACGACGATCGGACGGGTGCGGTTGAGGCCAGCGGTCGTGTCGGGGCTGAGGACCTCGAGGGGGATGTTGAGCGCACCGGGCAGATGCTGGCCGGAGTACTCGGCGGCGGGCAACACCTCGACGAGCTGGGCGCCCGCGTCGAGCAGCGCACGGAGCTGCGGCAGATCGATCCGGGCGACCATCAGTCGCCCGCCAAGGCGGACTGCCGGCGCCGCAGGGCGGCCAGGATCCACTCATCGGGCGGGGTGCCGCGAACGCCATCCTCGGTGGGGTAGAGCCGGCACTGCAGGCCGTAATCCGTGCGCTGCGCGGCGGTCGGGTCGACGTCCACGCCGTCGATTCGCAGCGTCGGCGATCCGAGGAAACGGTGTGCCTGGGCATCGACGTCGGTCTCCACCGCGCGCTCGTGGATCGGATCGCCCACCGCAGCGGTGTCGAGCAGCGCCCGCAGATGCGACACGAAGCCCTCATGGTTTGGGCAGCCGTCGAAGTACAACACCTCGATCACGCTCATCCGTCCTTCCTCGACGACAGGCCGAACGGCAGCAGGTCGGCGTGCGGGTAGACAGCCTAGCCATGCGGCAGCCGATGGTCCTGGTCGGCCGGCTGCATGTCCACCCCCTCCAGGATAGGTCTTCGAGGAGGCGGCGCTGGCGTTCATCTCGGCCGGGTGACAGGTCGGACGGCGTGGTTGCGTCCCACTACAGGGTGGTCACCCCGTCTGGCCGGCGATGACGGCGGAGTTGCTGCGCTGCCACCGCGCGTCGTGTCGCGGCTGCGCGTTCTGTGCCGCGTCCGCGCGCACGTCATGCGGGCGGTGTCGAGTGCTGGTGCCGGGCAGGGGTCGCCAGGAGGCCCTCGCGGGCGGCTAGGGCGACCACGGCGGCCGCGCGGTCGGCGTCCTCAGGGCCGATCGGGTCTCCGGTGATGAACAGGCGGGCGTAGTACGGGGCGCCCACCAGGCGGATCACCTCGGCGGCATCGGTGTCGGCGGGGACCTCGCCGCGTGCCACGGCGCGCCGCACGATCACAGCGGCGTTGTCAATGCGGGCGGCGAAGAAAGCGGTGAGGGCGGCGCGCGCGGTCGGGTCGTGCACGGCCTCGCGGACCACGATGTCGAAGATGGTCCGGCGCTGGGGGGTCTGCAGTAGTGCGATGCTGCTGCGGGCCAGTTCGCGCAGGTCGCCCTCGAGGGAGCCGGTGTCGGCGATGGGGATCTGGGCGCCGGCGGCCTGCGTGAACATGTCCACGACCAGCTGGCCGACGCTGCCCCATCGGCGGTACACGGTGGTCTTCGCCACCCCTGCGCGCTGGGCTATGCGATCGATCGTCGTTCCGCCGTAGCCCACGTCCAGCAGCTCGGCCTGCAGGGCGACCGCTATCGCCTCGCGCGTGCGGGCCGTGCGGCCTCCGGGTCGTAGCGAGCCGGCACCATCCGATGCCAATCGAAACTCCAGTTGCGTTAAAGGTTGCCGTCTGCCATCCTCAGCTTAACGCAACCATAGTTCACTTAGTGGAGCCCCTCATGTCGTACCTCCTGGGCACGATCCTCTTCGCGGCCCTCATCGGCGTCCTCGACGCCAAGCTGCCCTGGCCGAAGCCGCAAAAGGGAGGCGAGTGATGGTCACCGGGCATTTCGGGCTCGCCGCGGCGGTCAAGTCCGTCGAGCGGCCGGTACCACTCTGGGCGCTCATGCTCGCCACGGTCTGGCTCGACGTCATCTTCGTGCCGCTGTACCTGGCCGGGGTCGAGCGCATTGACAACGTGCCGGGCACGAACGGCGGGTATGGCGACGGGATCATCCACGCCGACTACACCCACTCGCTGCTCGGCGCGCTGGTCATCGCCGCCGCGACCGGACTGCTCTGCACCCGCTGGTGGGGCCGTCGCTGCGGGGCCGTCATCGGCGCGGTCGTCTTCTCGCACTGGCTGCTCGACCTGGTGGTACACCACACCGACATGCCGCTACTGCCCGGCAACCTGGGCGACCTGCCGCGGCTGGGACTCGGGCTGTGGCGGTACCACGCGGTGACCGCCGCCATCGAGGCGCTGCTCGTGCTGGTGGGGGCCGCGCTGTACTGGCGCGCCGCCCAGCAGGCCGGCGGGCCGGCCCGGCGGGTCAACCTGGTCACCGCCCTCATCGTGGGATGCGGCGCGCTGACCCTGGCCCTCGACATCGCGGGGATCTGAGTACCCGGCTCCCAGGCCGACCCCGGATAGCCCGTGGGCACGGACCTCGCGCACCAACGAGATCAGCTGCGCTGGTTCGGCGGCATGGTCGGCAACCACGTGGCCGACCTGGTCGCCCGCTACGGCGACTCCGGGGTGGTGCCAAAGGCGCTCACCGATTACATCAGCGGCCGCGACGGCTACGACTACGCACACCACGGCCGCGCCGGCAATCCGTCCACGGACTTCGTGCCCGATGAGATCGTCGACCGGTTCTGCCTTGTCGGCCCCGAGTCAGCCCATGTCGACCGGCTGCAGGAACTCACGGAGATCGGTGTCCACAACTTCGCCCTCTACCTCATGCATGACGACAAGGAGAAGACCCTCTCCTCGTACGGCAAGGGCGTGATCACGCACGTCTAGTCACAACGCGCGAACGTCGCCGCTCGATCACGTGCGGGTCGGTGTGCCCTGCGGGCAGCGACCCGACTTCCTCGGTCCGACCAGGTCGCTCGTCGTCCGACCAGGGCAGCTGGTGGTCTCGCCACGACTGTCGTCGCGCGCGGTTCCGGGCGTCCATCTGATCAGCGGGTGGGCTTTCGGGCCGTCCGCTGGTTGCCGAAGGATTCCATGGTGGTGGCTTTCCTCGCTGGCGCCCGGGGCGTCGTGGTGGTACGGGCTCGTGCGGGTGCGGCCTTCTTCGCCGGCGCCTTCTTCGCGGGCGCTCTCGTCGCGGGCGCTCTCGTCGCGGGCGCTTTCTTGGCGGCGGTCGCCTTGGCGGTCGGTCTGCGGGTCGGGGCCGCCGTTGCGGCGGTGGCCTTCTTCCGGGCCACACGCGCCGTCGTCGGGGTGGGCTTCTCACCCGCCGCCTTGGCCGCGCTCGCCCCCGTGGCCCGCTTCGTGGCGGTCGCGACCTTCTTCGCCGCCGCCTTCCGATTCATCGGAGCCTTCCGAGCACCGGTAGCCTTCCGAGCACCGGTAGCGGCCCCGGGCGTGCTCTGTCGAGCGCCGGCCATGCTCACTCCTCCTCGAGTTGTGCTGCCAAGGCCCGCACCCGACGGGACGGACCATCCTCAGCCGGGTCGGCCCGACCAGCCCACTCGACACCCGCATCTACTTCCCGCTCCTGGCGCCCACATTCACGCCGCCACCAGCCCCAGCAGGATGGATCACGAAGGTGACCACCCGGCCCAGCAACCACTGGAACGGCTACCTCAAGCCGAGGACCAGCGCGATCGTCTTCTTCCAGGTTGGCGTTGTACGCGGGTCAGGCGCCCCGCGAGGGCGCCTGACGGGCGGACCCCCGGCGCGACAGGGAGCTCGGTGCGTTGACGTCCGCGCTGTCACTCACGCTGATGCCCAGTCGCTCGACCAGTTCGCCCCCGAGCCAACTGGTCATCCCGACCAGGACAATGCCGGCGAAGCTGCAGATCAGGGCGAGGGCGTTCGGATCCCAGTTGTCCGCGGCCGCCCGCAGCAACCAGCTCCCCGCGAACAGCAGCACGACGACAACGTTGCCGATGCCGTGCACCGCTCCGACCCGCTTCGCGCGCGTGCCCCCAGGGATGGACAGCCAGTCGATCAAGCCGAAGACCGCGGCGACGAGGCCGCCGATGATGCCCGCACCGATGGTGTACGCCGCAGAGATCTGGAAGCCCACTCGATCCGTGATCAAGTAGAGGATGTCGAAGATCACTGATGTAGCGAACAGTCCCAGCGGAAATACGATCAGCATCGGGTGGATTCCGTGACCCATCGCCTTGGCGCGACTTTCCATTGCAGCCCTCCGCTCTCCCCCCAGGTGGCGCGGGTTTCCCCTTGACGTCGTCGCTACACCCCCCGCCCGGCTGCGAGGTACGAGCCGAGGGCGTGGACGGGTCGAGCGCGACTGGTTCGGCTACGTGCTGGGATGCGTTCTCGTCACGAGCGGCATGGCCGGGATCTGGCGGGCACCGAGGCCGCTCACGCCACCCGGGAGGGGGTCGCCCAGACGCTGACCAGCGGCCTCTACACGTTGCAGTTCGACATCTACCCGGTGCGGGTCGGCACGCCGAACTCCCTGCACGCCTACGTCTACACACCGCAGGGGCAGGCCCTGCCGGTCGCCGAGTGGACGGTCAGCCTGGCCATGCTGGCGGCCGGCGTCGAACCGGTCCCGGTGCCGGTCGACACGCCGGAACCGCACCACGCCAGCGCCGAGATCACGTTTCCGGTCCGGGGTAAGTGGACGCTGCGGTTCACCGCCCGGACCACCGACATCGATCAGGCCACCGTCACCGCCACCGTGCCCGTCGCATGAGCCACCGGCGGCGGACGGTATATCCGGCACCGGGACGCCCGAACCGTCGGCCGGCCCACCGCGCTGGTGTCCCCGGTCACCGGACCCGGCTCCCGGCCCGCCGAGCCGGCCGGGCAGCCCGGCTCGGGGCGTACAGGCGGCGCCGTACGGACAGGGGTGCGCCGCGCCCGCGTCGGATGCCGGAGGCGCCGGCCTGACCGGCGGCGGCGGATGTCGTACCGGTGGTCCATGATCCTCCTCGGCACGGCGCCGCCGGTGGGATCGGCGTCGGCATCACGATGGGCGACGCCGGTCTCCGGCGGGCGGGAGGTCGGAAGTGGCGGACGCGGACCGGGCCGCGTGGCGGCGACGAAGCGTGCTGCGGGTGGTGCCACCCGCTCGGCCCCGCAAACTGGCCAAGGTGCCCTTCGTCGAGCTGGCTGACGGGCGGCTGCAGGGCGTGGTGTCCAGCGGGTCGGACGTCGAACGGGTCTACGTCGCGTCGGTCACCGCGGGCACCCACGCCCACCACTGCAGCACCAACAACAACCGGCCCTGCGGAGGGCTGCGCGGCGCCCCCTGCAAGCACCTGCACGCGCTGGCCGACGAGGCCGTGCTCCAGTACGGCGTCGACCGGGTCGCCCGCTACCTGCGGGTCGACGTCGGCGAGGGAGTGGACACCGGCGCCGGGCTGCTGGCCCGGATGGACTCCCGGCACGAGCCGACCCCGGCGGCGGTGGTGTTCAGCCGCTTCCTGCGCCACCTGGCCTACCTGGAACTGCCGGCCAGCAGCACGCCAACGCCGGAGCTGCACTGGTTCCCGTCGACCGGGGCCGGCTGCTGATGCTAGGCACGCAGCTCGCGATCCTGCGCGACGGCTCGCCGGTGGGGCTGCCCGACGCGCTCGACGTCGTCGCCGGCTTCGACGACACCCTGACCCACGGCCTCGCCCGGGTCGGCGAACAGGACGCCGCCGCCCTGGCCGCGCTCGCCGGCGCGCTGGCCACGACGCCCTTCGGCGACCGGGTGGCGGAGGCGGTCGGCACGGTGACCACCGGATCGGTCGCACCGGAGGACCTCGCCGCACTCGCCGGGGCGCGCTCGGCGCTGCTCGGCGCGGCCCACGACGCCCTGCTCGGCCAGCTCGACACGGCCCTCGGGCGGGACCGTGCACCGTGGACCGCGTCGGCCGTCCCGCCGGCCGCCGCCGCGCCCGTCCTCGCCGGCGCACGGGCCTGGCTGCACGAGGTGGCCCTGACCGGTTGGCGCGGCGTCGACCACGAACTGCTCTCCGCCGCCGGGACGTCGGTGGAGGCCGCGCTGGCCGTGCCCGGGCTCCGCCGGCTCGCGGTCCTGCTCGACGGCCTCGCCGCCGAACTGCGGGCCAGCGTGCCGGTCGCCGCGATGCCGCAGGTGCCGGCCCGCCGCTGGGCCGACCTGTGGGCCCAGGGCGTACTGCTGGCCCAGGGCGCGCCCGTCGAGCCGGTGCCGCAGGACGTGGCGCGGGTCTCCGGTCGGCTGCTGCCGCTCGGCGTGGACGTCCACGAACACGACACGGCGGTGCAGGTCCAGCTGCACGCGATCCTCGAACCGGACGGCGGCGGGTCACCCCGGCTGGTACGCGCCACGGTGGGCGCCCCGAAGGTCGAGACCATCGTCGGGCCGGCGGTCTGGCGGCTGTTGCGGGCACATCCGGTCCTGCTGGCCGCGCTCGCCGAGCGGCGCGCGATGACGGTCACCGACCTGCCGTCGTACGGCGGCGACCTGCTGTGGCGCGACGACGCGGCCCGGCTCGGCGAGCCGGCCTGCCCGTTCGCCACGGCGCGGGTCCTGCTCTCCCTCGCGACCGCGACGGCCTTACCGCCGCTGGACCGGCACCCGGCCGGCATCGCCGAGCCCGTCCTGCTGGAGGGTTACCGCGTGCAGGACGACGACGGCTGCCTCGTCCTCGACCTCGGCGGCCACCGGCTTGCGGTGGCCACCGACCGGCTGCCGTCCAGCGGCCCGCTCAACACCGAGCTGGTCGCCGCCTCCTCGGCCTGCCTGGGCCTGGTCCGCTGGGACGACGGCCGGTGGCTGGTGCAGCCGCTGGCGGTGCGGGCGACCGGGAAGCGGCGGGTGGTCGAGGCGCACAACGGCGACTGGGCGGCCGGGGTCACCGACCCCAAGGTCGCCAAGAGCGAGGCCAGGGCGGGCGACGCGGTGGCCGTGCTCCGCGAGCGCGCGGGACGGTTGCTGCGCCGATGACCGACTCCGTCACCCCCGGCGGTCTCGCCGACGAGAACCGGCGTCAGGTGCTCTACTGGCGGCTGCTGGCCCGGCTCTTCAGCCCCGACGAGCAGCCCGCGCTGGAATCTGCCAGCATGGCCGTCGTCGACGACTTCGGCCTGCCCGCCGCGTTGCTGGACCCGGCGGTCTCCGTGGACACCGTGGTGCAACGCTTCCCGGCGCTGGCCGCCGAACTGCACGGGCTGCTGACGCCCGCCGACGGCGCCCCCACCGCGGACGCCAGGCCCGACCCCGCCGGGCGGCACCGGCCCGGCCCGGCCGAGGTACGCCGCGCCGCCCTCGTGTCGAAGCTGCTGCTCAACGTGTTCGGGACCGGCTCCGGGCCGGTCAGCGCCAGCCAGCTGTCCCGCTGGCAGTCCGACGCTGGCTGGTTCGAGCAGGCGCTCGCCGCCGAGCCGGGCGAGCTGCGCCGGCAGGGCACCGGGCTGGGCGGCACGCTCGCCGGCCTGGAGGGTGATCTTGTCCGCCGGATGCACCTGCGGGAGGTACTGGCCGACCCGGTGCTGGCCAGCCGTATCACGCCGAGCATGTCGCTGATCGAACAGTTGCTGCGGGACAAGGCCAACCTCTCCGGGATGGCGCTGGCCAACGCCCGGGCGCTGATCCGGCGCTTCGTCGACGAGGTCGCCGAGGTGCTGCGCACCCAGGTCGAGCAGACCAGCGTCGGCACGGTCGACCGGTCGGTGCCGCCGAAGCGGGTGTTCCGCAACCTCGACCTCGACCGCACCATCTGGCAGAACCTGACGAACTGGAGCCCGGAGGACGAGCGGCTCTACGTCGATCGGCTCTACTACCGGCAGACCGCCCGGCGGACCACCCCGTCCCGGCTGATCGTGGTGGTGGACCAGTCCGGCTCGATGGTCGACTCCATGGTGAACTGCACCATCCTCGCCTCGATCTTCGCCGGCCTGCCGAAGGTGGACGTGCACCTGATCGCGTACGACACGCGGGCACTGGACCTGACCCCGTGGGTGCACGACCCGTTCGAGGTGCTGCTGCGGACCAACCTCGGCGGCGGCAACGACGGGCCGGTCGCGATGGCGCTGGCCCGCCCGAAGATCGTCGAGCCGAGGAACACCGTGCTGGTGTGGATCTCGGACTTCTACGAGTTCGACCGCTCCCAGCCGCTCTTCGACGGCATCGAGGCCGTGCACCGCTCCGGGGTGCGGTTCATCCCGGTCGGCTCGGTCAGCAGCTCCGGCCAGCAGAGCGTGAACCCCTGGTTCCGGCAGCGCTTCAAGGACCTGGGCACCCCGGTGATCTCCGGTCACATCCGCAAACTCGTCTTCGAGCTCAAGAGCTTCCTCACCTAGGAGACCCATCCCTCATGTCCGAGATGCTGCGTGCCCCCGTCGAGGTCAAGTACGCCGACGAACTCGACTACCTGGAGTCGGTCGACAGCGGGCCGAAGCCGTTCTCATGGCGGCTCAGCCCGCGCATGGTCCGGCTGTTCGTCCTCGGTTCGGAGCGGGCCGACGGCCTGGCGCGGGAGATCCCGCAGAAGTGGTTCGGCGACCGCAGCTTCGTCGAGCGCAGCATCGTGACCCTGGCGTCGGACCGGGGCCTGCTGCTGATCGGTGACCCGGGCACCGGCAAGAGCTGGCTCGCCGAGCTGCTCGCCGCCGCGATCTGCCGCAACTCCACCCTGGTCGTGCAGGGCACCGCTGGCACCACCGAGGACCACATCAAGTACTCGTGGAACGTGTCCATGGTCATCGCCAAGGGGCAGTCCCGCGAGTCGATGATCCCGTCGCCGATCATGACGGCGATGGAGCAGGGCGTGATCGGCCGGTTCGAGGAACTGACCCGCTCCACCAGCGACGTGCAGGACGCGCTGATCTCGATCCTGTCGGAAAAGTACGTCTCCATCCCCGAGCTGGACCGGGACAACATCGTCTTCGCCAGGCCCGGCTTCTCGATCATCGCCACTGCGAACAGCCGGGACCGGGGCGTCAACGACCTGTCCTCGGCGCTGAAGCGGCGGTTCAACTTCGTCCGGATCCCGGTGGTGACCAACAAGCGCAGCGAAGCGGAGATCGTCCGCTTCCGTACCGAGGAGCTGCTGCGCCGGCACCGGATCGAGCTGGCCGTGCCGCCGACCCTGCTGGACATCCTGTTGCAGAGCTTCGCCGACCTCCGCGTCGCCGCCGTGTCGGCGACGAGCGACGACGACAAGCTGGAGTCGGCGCTGTCCACGGCCGAGCAGATCGGCGTGCTGGAGGACGCCATCCTGCACAGCCAGTTCTTCGGCGACCGGACGCTGCGGGCGGAGACGCTCGCCGGGTCGCTGATCGGATCGCTGGCCCGGCGCAGCCCGGAGGACCTGGCGATCCTCAACAAGTACCTGCACGGGGTCGTGGAACCGCGGGCCAAGCAGGACGGCGGCGGCTGGGAGGGCTTCCTCGACGGCGGCCGGCAGGCGATCGCGTCCCTGTCATGACCGCCCCCACCAGCGGTGGCCCGTTCGGCGCGCTGCGCGAGCAGCTCGCGGAGGCGGCCGCCGCCTTCGCCGGCTCCCCCGACGCCCTGGCCGGCATCCTGGCCGGGATGGTCGACGACGTCGACCGGGCCCTCGGTGAACGGCTGGAGATCTTCCCGGTCTGCCATCATTCGCCGGCCTCCGCCCTGGCCATGGTGCGCCGCCTGCGCGAGAAGCAGCCGCGGGTCATCTACCTGGAACTCTGCGAGGACCTCCAGCCCCTGCTCGGGGAGCTGCGCAACTGCCGCCTCCCGGTGGCTGTGCAGGCCTTCGCCTCGGAGCTGGACGGTTTCCCCGCCGAGTGGGGCCCGCTCAGCGTCGTCGCGCCGGTCACCGAGTCGTCGGCCGAGTACCAGGCCATCGCGTACGCGCTGGAGACCCCCGGTGTGGAGCTGGTGCTGGTGGACCGCTCCACCGACCACGTCTTCCAGTGGTCGCCGCGCGGGTCGACGCCACCGGGCGGCGGCGCAGCGGAGGTCCCCGCCGCGCCCGACGAGGACACGGCGCTGCACGGCGACGCGGTCGGTCTGGAGATCGGCGACCTGCGGCCCCAGTTCGCGGAGCTGGAGGCGCACCTGCTGCACCACGGCAAGGTGCGGCACTGGTCGGAATGGTGGGACCAGTACGTGGAACGGCCGCTCGCCGACGCCGACCACGACACCTACCGTCAGGTGATGGTGCTGATCGGCAGCCTGTTCCGGCGGCTGCGGCCGGCCAGGTCCGATCGGCTGGACCGGGACGAGGACCGCGAGCGCCACATGTGGACCCGGATACGGCAGCACCTGGCGGCCTCCGGCGTCGACCCCGCCGACTGCCTCCACGTCTGCGGCGCCTTCCACGCCGCCAGCAGGGTCGCGCAGTTCGGCCTCGCCTCGGACGCCCCGGACTTCGAGATCAGCCCGCGCACCGGCACCCGCTGGCGGTACGGGCTGATCCCGTCCAGCCACTCCGCCATCGAGACGCAGTTCGGGCTGGCGCCCGGTTCTGTCTCGATCGCCGCGGCGACCTGGACGAAGGCGGTGAGCCGCGCCGGTCTGGTCCCGTTCCGGCTCGACGGTCAACGGGGCGGGCGGACCCGGGGCCGACGGGGGCGCGGCGCGGCCCCGCCCGGCCCGGCCACGCCGATCGCCGCCGACCGGCTCACCGACTTCCTCGCCGGCCCGCCCCCGCTGGACGGCCTCGACGAGGCGGAGCTGCGCGGCTGGTGCGTCGACATCGTCCGGTTGGCCCGCCGCAACGGCTACCTGGCCAGCACCGCCGACGCGATCGCCGTCTTCGAGACCTCGATCCTGCTGGCCGGGCTGCGCAACCGGGCCCGGCCCACCCCGTACGACTTCGCCGACGCCGCCGTCACCTGCATCGAGAAGGACGTCGTGCCGGGTCGCCGGGACGTCCGCCGGCTGTGCGAGATCATGCTCGGCGGGGACCGGGTCGGTCAGGTCGGCTACGAGGCCCTGCCGCCGCTCGCCCGCGACGTCCTCGACCGCCTCCGCCCGCTCGGCCTGGATCCGGAGAAGCGGACCATCCAGCGCGCCCTGCTGGACCTGCACGCGACTCCCGAGCTGGCCGGATGCTCGGACCTGCTCTGGATGCTGCGACAGCTGCTGCCCCCGGATGCGGTTCGCCCGATCATGGGCGAGCGCCGGCTCGGGCACCGCTCGATCCAGGAGAGCTGGGACCTGGCCCTCGGCCGCAACCAGCGCGCCCTCGTCGAGCTGGGCTACGAGGGGGTGACCGTCGAACAGGTGCTGGAGCAGCGCCTGCGACGGACGGCCTGGGCCCCCGACGCGACGGCCGCCGTCGCGCTCGCGGCCGTCGAGGACGCGATCTGCCTGCTCGACAGCCCTCGCCTGGTCCAGGAGCTGGGGGCGCGGGCGGTGGAGCTGCTCGCCGCCGAACGCACCGTCGACGACGCGCCGGAGGTGCTGCGTCGGATCCGCCGGCTGCTGGCCCATCACCGCGGTACCGCGCCGAGGCTGCCGGCCTGGTGCGAGGCGTTCGTGACCGCCGGGTACGCGCACTACTGCACGCTGCTGCCGACCGCGGTCGTGGACGAGGAGACCGGGCTGCGGCAGGTCGGGGCGATGCTGGGCTTCCTGTTCAGCATGGAGAGCCTGGCCCTCGCCCTGGGCTGCGACCGGTCCCAGCTGGAACTCGCCGTCGCGCAGTCCCACCCGGAGGAACCGGGAAAGGTCGCCCTGCTCTGGGCGGCCCGGCACCAGCTCGGCCTGCTGCCGCTGGCCGAGCTGCGCGCCCGCTGCGCCGAGCTGCTGGCGAACCCGCTGGTGGTGCCGGCCTTCCCGCAGTACCTGTCCGGCTTCGTGCACGCGTTGGAGCCGGCGCCCGGGCTGGCGCCGTTCGTGGTGGAGACGATGTCGACCGCGTTCGCCCGGCTGCCCGACCCGGTCCTGCTGCCGTGGCTGCCGACCCTGATCACCACCCTGCGCGACCAGGGGCCGGAACTGGTGCCGCTGCTGGTGCGTGAGGCGGGGCGCACCTTCCCGGGGACGTTGCCCGTGCTGGACGCCTGGGTGCCGTCCTGGGCGGCGGCCGCGCCCGCACCGCCCCCGGCCGGCCGGGCCGCCCCGTCGGGTCGGGTCGGCACCCTGCTCGCCGGTCATCCGGAGGCCGTGGATGCGGTCGCCGCGCTGCTCGGGTGCGACGGCGGGTGGCGGCCGGACGGGGCCCCCGCCACCGGCGGGGACCTGGCCGCCCTGTTGGCCGAGCACCCGGCCACCGCCGATTCCGTCGCTGTGCTGCTGGCGACACCGCCGGCGTAGCAGCGGTGGTCGACCACCGGCCGGGGGTCAAGGCATGACGAGCCCGCCGTCGACGGGCACGGTCACTCCGGTCACGTACGACGAGGCGTCGCTGGCCAGCCAGATCAGCGTGGCGGCGAGCTCCTCGTGCTCGCCGAGCCGCCCGGCCGGGGCCAGCGCCTTGACCATCTCGAAGGTGCCCGGCTCCAGCTGGTCGCTCATCTCCGAGGGGAAGAACCCGGGGGCGATGCAGTTGACCCGGATGCCCTTGCGGCCGGTCCACTGCGCCGCAAGGTCGCGGGTCAGGCCGATCACGGCGGCCTTGCTAGAGGCGTACGCGGCCTGCGGGATGCCGCCGGGGCGCAGGCCGATGACGCTGGAGATGTTGACGATGGCGCCGCCGCCCGTCGCCGCCCGGGCGAACGCCTGTGCCATCCAGTAGCTGCCCATCAGGTTGACGTCGACGACGGAGCGGAACTGCTCCGGCGTCTCCCGGGTGGCGGGCACGGCGGTGCCCACCCCGGCGTTGTTGACCAGCACGTCCACCCGCCCGAAGTGCTCGATCGCGGTGGCGACCAGCGCCTCGCAGTCCTCGGGCCGGCTGACGTCGGTGGCGCGGGCCGCGTACCGGCGGCCGGCCGCCTCGACCAGCGCGCCCGTGGCCGGCAGGCGCTCGACGCGGCGGGCGCCGAGCACGACGTCGGCGCCGGCCTCGGCGAGCGCGCGGGCGAACGACACCCCCAGGCCGGAGGAGGCGCCGGTCACGACGGCAACCTTCCCGTCGAGGCGGAACCGATCCATCACGCTCACTTTGGGACTCCTCACGTTCGCGGTGCTCTGGACGCCATACCGACCAGCCGGTATGTTCGGCGTCCGGCGACGGTAGCGAGCCGCCGACAGTCGCGTCAATGGGAGGCAGCCATGGACTTCGAACCGACCGCACGGGCCACCGAGTACGTGCAGCGGCTGCAGGAGTTCATGGACGAACACGTCCACCCGGCCGAACCGGTCTACGCCGCCCAGCGCGCCGAACTCGCCGCGGCCGGCAGGCGCCACCACCTGCCCGCCGTCGTCGAGGATCTCAAGGCCGAGGCCCGCCGCCGGGGGCTGTGGAACCTCTTCCTGCCCGCCGTCTCCAATCTGACCAACGTGGAGTACGCCCCCCTCGCGGAGCTGATGGGCCGCTCCATCGAACTCGCGCCGGAGGCCACCAACTGCGCCGCCCCGGACACTGGCAACATGGAGATCCTGCACATGTTCGGCACCGCCGAACAGCGGGAACGCTGGCTGCGCCCGCTGCTCGACGGCGAGATCCGGTCGGCCTTCGCGATGACCGAACCGGACGTGGCCTCCAGCGACGCCACCAACATCTGCACCCGCATCGAGCGCGACGGCGACTCCTACGTCATCAACGGCCGCAAGTGGTGGACCACCGGCATCGCCGACCCGCGCTGCGCCGTCACGATCGTGATGGGCAAGACGGACCCGTCGGCCGACACCCACCGGCAGCAGTCGATGATCCTGGTGCCGGTGGACACCCCCGGCGTCGAGGTGGTCCGATCGCTGCCCGTCTTCGGCTACCACGACCAGCACGGCCACGGCGAGGTGGTCTTCTCCGACGTCCGGGTGCCGGCGTCGCACCTGCTCGGCGAGGAGGGCGGCGGGTTCGCCCTCGCCCAGGCCCGGCTCGGCCCCGGCCGCATCCACCACTGCATGCGCGCCATCGGGCTGGCCGAGCGGGCGCTGAGCCTGCTGGTGCGCCGCGCCACCACCCGGGTCGCCTTCGGTCAGGAACTGGCCCGGCAGGGCGTGGTGCAGCAGCAGATCGCCGAGTCGCGGATGGCGATCGAGCAGGCGCGGCTGCTCACCCTCAAGGCGGCCTGGATGATCGACCGGTACGGCGCCAAGGCCGCCCGCACCGAGATCGCCGCGATCAAGGTGGTGGCGCCCCGCGTCGCGCTGGAGGTGCTCGACCGGGCCATCCAGGTCCACGGCGGGGCCGGTGTCTCCGACGACTTCCCGCTCGCGTCGATGTACGCCGGCGCCCGTACCCTGCGCATCGCCGACGGCCCCGACGAGGTGCACGTACGCGACGTGGCCCGCCGAGAGATCCGCCGCCAGCTGGAGTCGCGGTGACCGTGGCGGCCGAGCCGGCCGTCGCAGCCGAACGGCGGCGGGCACCGCGCGGCTCGGCGCGGCAGAGCATCGTCGCGGCCGCCACTGAGCTGTTCGCCCGGCGCGGCTACGAGGCGACGAGCGTCCAGGAGATCGTGGCGGCGGCGGAGGTCACCAAGGGGGCGCTGTACCACTGGTTCGGGTCGAAGTCCGAGCTGCTGACCAGCATCTACCGGGAACTGCTCGCGGAGCAGACCCAGCGGCTGCGGGAGATCGCCGCCGGCGGCGGGCCGGTGCAGGAGCGGCTGCGCGCCGCCGCCCTCGACGTCGTCGAACACACCGCCGCGCACCTCGCCGAGCTGACCGTCTGGGCCCGCTCGGCGCACCTGCTCGACGACGAGCAGGCCGAGGCCACCCGCCGCGAGCGCCGGCGCTACCACGACCTGTTCCGTGACCTCGTCCGCGAGGGGCAGCAGGCCGGGGTGGTCCGCGGCGACGTCTCCGCCACGGTGGTCACCCACACGTTCCTCAGCGCACTGGGCAACATTCACACCTGGTTCCGCCCGGACGGCCCGCTGACCTTCACCGAAGTCGGTCACCAGCTCGTCGCGCTGTTCGTCGGCGGCCTGCACACCCCCGTGGAGTCCGGGCCGGTCCGGGACCGGGCGCCGAGCTGAGGCTGGCCGGTCAGATGTTCGCCGAGTCGGCCGGCACGTCGGCCGGCAGCGACGGCGCTCCCGCCGGCTGGTCGCCGCCCCGGCAGGACAACCCCACGGTGTACGCGGTCATCGACAGCGACCCGTACGCGTACCCGTCCACCAGCACCTCCGGCCGGGACCCGGTCGCACCGGCGATACCGGCCAGATAGAGCAGCGGGATGAAGTGGTCCGGCGTCGGCACGGCCGACCCGAAGTCGCGGTGGGCGTCCAGCCGGGCCGCCTCGGTGGGCTCGTCCCGCATCACCTCGCGGGCCGCGTCGTTGAAGCGCCGCGCCCAGTCGAAACCCTGGTCGACCAGCCGCGGGTCCACCCCACCGAGGTTGTGCACCACGTTGCCGCTGGCCACGATGAGCACCCCGCGCTCGCGCAGCGGCGCAAGCTGGGCGCCGAGCCCCAGGTGGTAGTCCAGCCCCTTGAACGCGTTGATGCTCAGCTGCACCACCGGGATGTCGGCCTCGGGGAAGGCGTGGGTCAGCACCGACCACGTGCCGTGGTCGATGCCCCAGGAGTCCAGGTCGGCGCCCACCCAGGTGGGGTGGACGAGGTCACTGATCTCCTCGGCCAGCTCCGGCAGGCCGGGCGCCGGGTACTCCATGTCGAACAGTCGCGGGGGGAAGCCGTAGAAGTCGTGGATCGTGCGCGGCCGGGGCATCGCGGTGACGGCGGTCGCGCCGATGTACCAGTGCGCCGAGACCACCAGGATCGCCCGGGGCCGCGGTACCGCCCGGCCGAACGCACGCCAGGCCGACGTGTATCGGTTGACCTCCAGGGCGTTCATCGGGTTGCCGTGCCCGAAGAAGGCCGCGGGCATCGTGTCGGGGCTGGTCTGACCGCTCATGCCGTCCCTCCTCCGCCGTGGTCCGAGGGTAGTCCGCCGCAGCCGGCGTCGTCGGGTGTACCGCACATCAGGGCAGCGCGGCCCCGGGACCACACCCCGTCAGGCGACGAGGTAGGCCGGGGGCACCGCGTCGGTCAGCCACACGCCGTTGGCGCTGCGGTAGAAGGCGTGCCCTTCGCGGGCCATCGCCGCCGCGTCGACGGTGAGCACCACCACCGCGCCGCCCCGGCGGGCGCCGACCCGGCGGGCCGTCGCCACGTCCGGCGAGAGGTGTACGTGGTGCCGCCCGCCCCGGTGCAACCCGGTGGCCCGGATCGAGTCGAGCGCGGCGGCGCCGGTGCCGTGGTAGAGGCGCTCCGGGGGCGCGGTGGGCTCCAGTTGGAGGTCGACCGGGATGGAGTGCCCCTGGCTGGCCCGGATCCGCTCGACGCCGTCGGCGCCCCGCTCGACGGCGAAGCGCTGCTTGTCGTTGCCGGCCACGACCGCGTCGAGGTCGGCGCGACCGATCCGCAGCGCGGTCAGCAGGTCGGCCACGGTGACCCAACCGGCGCCGTCCGGGGTGAGACCGAACGCGCCGGGCCGGTGCCGCAGCGCCAGTGACATCCGCTTGCTGAGCCGCACCAGCGCCCGATGATCCATTCCGGCATTGTCGAGCACGGGTGCGGGTGACGGCGACGGGTTATCACCCCGGCCGGGAGAACCGGGTCGCCGCCGCACCGTCGAGCCGTCCGAGCGGGAGCCGGCGTCCACAGAGCACCAGAAGCAGATCCTGGGCGAGGCCCCGCAGCGGTGCTCCCTGGCCATGGCTCCAGCCCAGGTCGTGGACGGTGGTACCGGCGTACACCCGGCCGTCGGCGAGCAGGGCCGCGCCGGTCTCCCCACCCTGACACCGGCCGGCGGAGCGCGCGCCGGCCAATTCCGCCGCGGTGGCCCGTGCGGCCGGCCTGGCCGGTAGGGGGGCGGACGTGAGGGCCGTCATAACGACTGGACGACCGGCCGGGCCGTGCTGCTAGCCTTCTCGGCAGGTCATGAGCGCCAGCGTCAAGCCCCGGCTCGCTGGCCGGCAACCCTCCTCCACGGTGGGGTGCTCCGGGTGAGGACCAGGCACCGGTGTGGCACCGGTGCAAGCGTGGCCTGGTTCCCAGGTCAGCACCGACCCAGGAGAACCATGTCTGCACACTTTTTCGCCCCGCCCGTCGGCGCAGCCGCGCCCGCGGCCCCGCCGGACGTACCGGCGGCCGGCGTCGCGCTGGTCAAGCGGCGACACGTCGACCTGATGCGGGTCTGCAGCGACAGCTGTCGCCGCCCGACCGCGTAGTCGACGACCCCTCTTCCTCGTACCACCCCAGCGGTGTGCCGGTCCGGCGCACCGTCTCCCGGCGTGCCTCCTGCCCGCCGACCGATCGATCCGGAGACACCTGTGCGATTCCTTCCCGCCCTGTCCAAGGTGGCCGCGCTCGGCGCCGCCGCCGTCCTCGCCGCCACCGCGCTGACCGCCTGCGGCGGCTCGTCCGAGGCCGCCGACAACCCGTACGGCCTGCTCCAGCCGGGCGTGCTGCGCGCCGGCACGCTCACCGACGCGCCGCCGAACGTGTACCTGAAGGACGGCAGGTTCACCGGCTTCGACAACGACCTGCTCGTCGCGGCCGCCGCGAAGGTCGGTCTGAAGGTGGAGTTCGTCGGAACCGACTTCTCCGCGCTGCTCTCCCAGGTCAACAACCGCAAGTTCGACATCGGCAGCTCCTCGATCACCATCACCGAGGCACGCAAGAAGACCGTGGACTTCGGCAACGGCTACGACTTCGGCTACTTCGGCCTCGACGTGCCCACCGGTTCCCCGATCACCAGCTTCGACCAGCTCGCCGGCAAGCGGGTCGCCGTCGTGCAGGGCACCGTGCAGGACGACTACGCCACCGGCAGGAACCTCGACCCGGTCCGGGTGCCCGACTACAACGGCGCGATCAACCAGCTCAAGGCCGGCACCGCCGACGCCTGGATCGCCCCCGCCGAGATCGGCGAGAAGTCGGCGGCGGACAGCAACGGCAAGATCACGGTGGCGGCCAAGCAGCTCAGCCCGGCCCCGACCGCGTACGCGTTCGCCAAGGGCAACGACAAGCTGCGCGAGGCGCTGAACAAGGGCCTCGACGAGGTCATCGCCGACGGCACCTGGACCCGGCTGCAGGAGCAGTACTACCCGGGCCGGCCGATCCCGGCCGACTTCACGCCCGGCAGCGGCACCGTCGCGGCGCCGTCGGCGTCGGCGTCGGCGTCGACCTCCTCCTGACGGTACGGATGACGAGCGAGCGGGGCGGACGGGGAAGAGACTGATGGACACGTTGAGCACCCTGTGGGAGACCTTCTTCGACGGGGACTCGATGCGCGAGGCGCTGCCCGAGATGCTGACCGTCGGGTTGCCCAACACGCTGATCCTGGCGATCTCCGCCGCCCTGCTCGGCTCCGTGCTCGGCATGCTGCTGGCCATCGCCGGCATCTCGCGTACCCGATGGTTGCGGTGGCCGGCGCGGATCTACACGGACATCTTCCGCGGCCTGCCGGCCGCGGCGACCATCCTGCTCATCGGCGTCGGCCTGGCGCCGCTCGGCATGGAGGTCTGGGGGCCTAACCCGTACCCGTTGGGCATCCTGGCGCTGTCGCTGATCGCCGGCGCCTACATCGGCGAGATCTTCCGGTCCGGCATCCAGAGCGTCGAGGCGGCGCAACTGGAGGGGGCGCGGGCGCTCGGCTTCTCCTGGGGCGAGGCGATGCGGCTGGTGATCATCCCGCAGGGGGTGCGCCGGGTGCTGCCGGCCTGGGTCAACCAGCTGATCGCGCTGATCAAGGACTCCAGCCTGGTCTACTTCCTCGGCCTGGTAGCCAGCCAGCGGGAGCTGTTCCGGATCGGCCAGGACTACGCGGCCACCACCGGCAACGAGTCGGCGCTGCTGCTGGCCGGCCTGTTCTACCTGGTGCTGACCGTGCCGCTGACCCACGCCGTCAACTGGATCGACCGGCGGCTGCGCCAGGGCCGCGCGGTGACCGTCGACCCCGACGACGACGGCGGCCTGGCCCTGGCCGGTGAGACCGCCCTGCCCCCGCAGACCCCGACCGGAAAGGACCAGCGATGACCGGCACCGCCACCACCACCTCGGTCAGCCTCAACGTCCGGGACGTGCACCTCGCCTTCGGGGCAAACAAGGTGCTGCGCGGCGCCGACCTGGACGTGGCCCGGGGCGGCACCGCCTGCGTGATCGGCCCCTCCGGCTCGGGCAAGTCCACCCTGCTGCGCACCATCAACCGGTTGATCGAACCGGACCGGGGCGACGTGCTGCTCGACGGGCGCAGCGTGCTGCGCGACGACCCGGACGCGCTGCGCCAGCGGGTCGGCATGGTCTTCCAGCAGTTCAACCTCTTCCCGCACATGAGCGTGCTGCGCAACATCACCCTGGCGCTGCGCCGGCTCAAGAAGCTCTCCGAGGACGAGGCCACCCAGATCGCCCGCGCCCAGTTGGAGTTGGTCGGGCTGGCCGCCAAGGCAGACTCCCGCCCGGCGCACCTGTCCGGCGGGCAGCAGCAGCGGGTGGCCATCGCCCGGGCGCTGGCGTTGCAACCGCAGGTGATGCTCTTCGACGAGGCCACCTCGGCGCTCGACCCGGAACTGGTCAAGGGCGTCCTCGCCGTGATGGCCGACCTGTCCGCCGGCGGCATGACGATGGTGGTGGTCACCCACGAGATGGGCTTCGCCCGCGAGGTCGCCGGCACCGTCGCGTTCATGGACCACGGCGTGGTCCTGGAGGCCGGCGAGCCGGCCGCGATCTTCGAGGCGCCGGAGCACCCCCGGCTGCGCCGCTTCCTGTCCCAGGTGCTCTGAGCGGCCGAGCGGTGATCGTCTGACGCTTTCCGCCGGCCAGCCCGGCGTGTCGAGTCGGAAAACGTCAGACGATCATGGCCGAGACGCCGCCCCCGTCGAGCGGAGGCGGCGTCGTCGACGTGCTGGTGGCGCGGACGCCGTCAGGTCATGTCGTCGTAGCGGCGGTCGATCGGAGCGGGCGCGTCGACCGGTGCCGGCGCGTCGACCGGCCCGGAGAAGTCCACCCGCGCTGCCGCCTCGACCGGCTCGTCGTCCAGTTCCAGCGGTGACACCTCGTCGTCGCTGAGGTCGGAGTAGATCTCCTTGCCCCGGCCGCGGCGCTTGTCGTTGAGGAAGGCGACCCCGACCGCGGCGAAGTAGAGCGCGCAGAGGCAGATCGCCAGCGCGGTCATCCCGAACGGGTCGGGGGTCGGCGTGACCACCGCCGAGAAGGCGAAGAACACGAAGACCGCCACCCGCCACCAGCTCAGCAGCTTCTTCGCGCTGGCCAGGCCGACGAAGTTGAGCATCAGCACGATCAACGGGAACTCGAACGCCACCCCGAACAGCAGGATCAGGTTGGTGACGAAGGAGATGTACCGGGTGACCTCGAGCGTGGTGGCGATGTCGTCACCGGAGACGTTGAGCAGGAACTCGAGCCCCTTGGTGGTGACGAAGAACGCCAGCACCGCGCCGGCCGCGAACAGCGGCGCGGCCAGCGCCGTGAAGACGTACGCGTACCGCCGCTCGTTCCGGTGCAGGCCGGGCGCGATGAACGCCCAGAGCTGGTAGAGCCAGACCGGCGCCGCGATGATCAACCCGACCCAGAGGCCGATCTTCAGGTTGAGCAGGAAGACGTCGGCCACACCGAGCTGCACGAAGTTGCACAGCCCGGTATCCGGGTCGATCGACTGCGGCAGATTGCAGTAGGGCTCGGAGAGCAGCTTCCGGACCGGCGTGGCCAGCCAGATGCCGAACCCGAAGCCGACCATGATCGCCAGCGAGGCGCGGAAGAGACGGTTGCGCAGCTCACGGATGTGCTCCATGAGCGTCATGGAGCCGTCGGCGGCCCGTTCGAAGTCGCTCGGGCCGCGCTTGCGAAGCGCGAAGGCCACGGTGGTCGGGCCCCTCGGTCAGTTCTCGCGGACGCGCTGCACCGGGTCGACCGGCTGCTGCGGAGCCTGCTGCGGCTGGGCGTAGGGCTGCCCGCCGTAGGGCTGCTGCTGCGGCGGCTGCTGGCCCGCGTGCGGCGGCAGCGGCTGGTAGCCGGCCTGCGCGTCGGCCTTCTCGGCCAGGTCGCGGTCGTCGTCGTGCAGGCTCTTGGTCTCCGCCTTGATGATCCGCAGCGAGCGGCCCAGCGAGCGGGCCGCGTCGGGGAGCCGCTTCGCGCCGAAGAGCAGGATCAGCACGACCACGAGTACGGCGATGTGCCACGGCTTGAGGGCACCCATGGGAAGCTCCAGTCGCTCTGTGTCGAAGGGTGTGTCGCAGCCCATCGTACGTGGATCGAGAGCCGCTGCCACCCGCCGGGCCGCTGCTGACGCGTCCGGCCGGTGAAGTCTTGACCACCCCCGCGTGTCCCGTCAACCACCTATGGGCCGTTCGTCCATGCGCGAACAGGCCGCCGATCGCGCACGCCACGCGCGGTTCACCGACCGGTGTCGATCACTTACCCCGCTTGGCCTTGATCAGTTCCACTCGCTGGTGGGTCGTCTCGACCTGCCGCTGGAGCGTCTCGGCCCGCTCGGAGAGCGCCTCGGCGGCCTCGCGCAACGCGTCCGCGTCGGCCTGGCGTCGCTGCAGGGCCACCGCCGCCCGGCGCAGCCGGGGCAGCCGCGCCAGCACCGGTCGGACCGCCAGGGCCAGCACGACGAGCGCGAACAGCACCACCGCGACAACGATCCACTTCACCACGGCGGTCAGCCTACTGGGTGACGGCCCGCACCGCCGGGTCGGTCGACGGCGCCGCGCCGTCCACCGGTGTCCCGTACGCCTCCAGCGCGGCGAGCGCCTGGGCGCGCACCTGGTCGGCCAGTTCGGCCGGGGCGACCACGGTGACGTCCGGCCCGAGCCCGAGCACGAACCGGCGGGCCCAACCCAGGTCGGTCACCCGCAGCGAGACCAACCACTGGTCGCCGTCGCCGGCCTCCACCCGCTCGCACGGGTAGTACTCGGTGATCCACCGCTCCCCTCGGCCGACGCGCAGGGTGATCAGCGGCAGGTCCGGCGAGGGGCGGAACACCCCGCCGGTCAGGTCGTGCGGGCGCGCCTGCGGCGGGACCACGGCCGGCTCGTCCAACTCGGTGACCGCGTCGATCCGGTCGGCCCGGAACAGCCGGACCGCCTCGGCCCGGCGGCACCACGCCTCCACGTACGCCTGGCCGCCGACCATCAGCATCCGCAACGGGTCGATGGTCCGCTCGCTGGTCTCGTCCCGCGCCGCCGTGTAGTAGGTGATCCGCAGCGCCCGGCCGCCCTCCACCGCCGACCGCAGCGCCTCCACCCGTTGGGTGTCACCCGGCAGCCGCACCGCCACCGGCGCGCCGACCAGGTCGCCGGCCGCGTTCTCGATCTTCGCCAGGGCCCGCTCCACCGCCTCCCGGTTGGCCACCCCCGGCGTCTCCGCGAGCATCCGCAGCGCCACCACCAGGGCGAGCGCCTCGTCGGGGGTGAGCCGCAGCGGCCGGTCGATACCGGCGTCGTAGGTGATGGTCACCCGGTCACCGTCGAAGGCCATGTCGATCAGGTCACCCGGGCCGTACCCGGGCAGCCCGCAAACCCAGAGCAGCTCCAGGTCCTCGCGCAGCTGCCGCTCGGTGACACCCAGGTCACCAGCCGCCTCGGCGATCTCGATGCCGGGGCGGGCCAGCAGGTAGGGCACCAGGTTGAGCAGCCGGGCCAGCCGGTCGGCCGAGGTGCGGGAGCCGCCCCGGGCGGCCGGCCGGGTCACCGGGAACCCCCGGCCACGGCCAGGTCGTCCTGCCGGACGGCGATCTCCTTGAGCCGCTGGATCACCGCGTCACGCACCTCCGGCGGTTCCAGCACCCGAACGTCCGGGCCGTAGCCGACGAGCTGGCCGGCGAGGGAGTCCGGGTCGGCGTACGGCAGGACCAGCCGGTCGCCGTCGGGACCCGGCAGGGTCCGCACGGCCCAGCGCCGCAGGCCGGCGGCGCGGCCCGGGGCGGCCAGCACGGTGGCCCGGCCGGTGCGCTCGACCGGCCCGGACCAGCGGGCCACGTGGCTGATCAGGTCGACCCCGGCCGGCGGCTCGTAACCGCCCGGCTCGCCGGTCACCCGGACCGCGCCCACCACCCGGGACAGCCGGAAACAGCGGGTGGCGTCCCGGTCCAGGTCGTGGCCGACCACGTACCACCGGCCGCGCCAGCAGACCACGCCCCACGGCTGCAACCGGCGGCGGGTCGGCGCGTCCCGGTCGGGCACCCGGTAGTCGAAGCCGACCTCGCGCCGGTCCCGCGCGGCGGCGGTCAGCGGCGCGAACGCCGGATCGACCGTGACCATCGGCTCCAGGCCCAGGGTGGCCTGCGGGTCCACGTCGACACCGGCCGCGCGCAGCTTCGCCAGCCCGGAGGAGGCGGCGGCGGCCAGCCCGGCGTGCTGCCAGAGCCGCGCGGCGATGCCCACCGCGGCGGCCTCGTCCGGCTCCAGGGGGATCTCCGGCAGCGCGTACTCCCGGTGGGCGATCCGGTAGCCGGGCTCGGCGTCGAAGACGCTGGCCGTACCGGTCTCCAGCGGCACCCCCAGCTCACGCAGCTCGGCCTTGTCCCGCTCGAACTTGCGCTGGAACGCCTCGTGCTCCTTCACGTCGTCCGGATCGTGCTCGTAACCGGGCACGGTCGCGGCGATCTGCGCGGCGGTCAGGAACCGTCGCGTGGACAGGAGACAGATCACCAGGTTGACCAGGCGTTCGGTACGGCTCCGCGACACGGGTGAACGCTAGCAGCCCGCACGCCGCGCTTGCGCACCCGCGCGGGCGCGACGCGCGGCACACCTGCCAGGTAACCGCGCTCGCCGTCCCCCGGCGGCGAGCGTCGCGCAGTTTTAGGGTGACCGCATGACGGAAGCCGAAGTCAAGTCCGAGAGCATCGGTACCGTCGTGGTGGCAGGCGCGGCGAATCTCGCCATCGCGCTGGCCAAGCTGGTCGCCGGGCTGATCTCCGGCTCGGCGGCGATGCTCTCCGAGGCCGCCCACTCGGTCGCCGACACCACCACCGAGGTGCTGCTCTACCTGGCGCTGCGCCGTGGCGCGCGACCCGCGGACCCCTGGCACCCCTTCGGGTACGGCAAAGAGAGCTACGTCTGGGCGTTCCTCGCCGCGCTGTTCACCTTCGTCGCCGGGGCGGGCTTCGCCATCACCCACGGCGTGACCACCATCCTGGTGCACAAGCACAGCGGCAACTACCTCGCCTCCTACATCGTGCTGGCGGTCTCCTTCGCCATCGAGTCGGTCTCACTGGCCCGCGCGGTGCGCCAGATTCGCAACGAGTCCCGCCGCTGGCGGACCACGCCGCGGCGGTTCCTGTGGCTGACCGCCGACACCACCGTCAAGGCGGTGTTCCTGGAGGACAGCGCCGCCCTGATCGGCCTGCTGATCGCCGGGGTCGGGCTCGGCCTGTCCGAGGTCACCGGCGACGAACTGTGGGACGGCCTCGCCTCGATCGCGATCGGCCTGCTGCTGCTGGTGGTGGCCATCGTCCTCGCCAGGGCCAACATCTCGCTGCTGGTCGGGCGCGCGGTGCCGGAGCGGCTGCACCACGAGATCGAACGGGAACTCGCCGACCTGCGGACCGTGCACCGGATCGACACCCTGATGACCATGCAGCTGGGCCCGGACGAGATCCTGGTCGCCGCCAAGGTCGACTTCCATGACGACGCCACCGGCGCCGACATCGAGGCCACCGCCGACGAGGCCGAGCGCCGGCTCACCACCCGCTACCCGGAGATCGGGTTCGTCTTCCTCGACCCGACCCGCTCGATGCCCGGCAGCAACGGGGGCCGCGCCCGGCGTACCCAGCACCAGGACGACCAGCCGCGCCCCGGCCCCGGCACGCCCTGACCCGGAGGCGGCGCCGCCGCCGGGCGCGGATAGCGTGCCGGGCATGGTGCGATGGCGGTCGGGAACGGTTACGGCGGTACGACGGCGGTGGGCCGGCGCGGTGGAACTCGACGTCGACCTGCCCGACGGCACCAGCCTGCGGGCCCTGGCCTACCCCGCCCTGGTCGGCGACCCGGCGCCCGGCGACCGGGTGCTGCTCAACGCCGGCGCCCTGCTGATGGGGCTCGGCACCGGCGGCTACGCCCTGGTCGTGGCGCTGCCCGACCGGCTGCCGCCGGACCCGCCGCAGGCCGGTGACACCCGCGACGCCGGCCACCTGGTCAAGGCCCGCTACACGCCGTTGCAGGCGATCATGCTGGGGGTGGACGAGGAGGCCTCCCCGCACCACGAGCTGCTGGCCGGGGCGGACAGCCTGGACGGCCTGCCCGTGGTCACCGCGGACCTGCACTCGGCGCTCCCGGCGATCCTGGCCGGCGTCCACGCCGAGGCGCCCGACGCCCGGGTGGCGTACCTGCTCACCGACGGCGGCGCGCTGCCGGCCTGGTTCTCCCGCACCCTCGACGGGCTGCGTGGGCAACTGGTGGGCACGGTCAGCGTCGGGCAGGCGTTCGGCGGCGACCTGGAGGCCACCACCCTGCACAGCGGCCTGCTGGCCGCCCGGCACGTGCTGCGCGCCGACGTCGCGATCGTCGCCCAGGGGCCGGGCAACCTGGGCACCGGGACCACCTGGGGCTTCTCCGGGGTCGCCGTCGGCGAGGCGGTCAACGCCGTCGCCACCCTCGGCGGCCGGCCGGTCGGCTCGCTGCGGATCTCCGACGCCGACCTGCGCCCCCGGCACCGCGGCGTCTCCCACCACAGCCTCACCGCGTACGGCCGGGTGGCCCTCGCCCCGGCCGAGCTGGTGGTACCGGAGGGCCTGGCGCCGTCGCTGGCCGCGGACGTGGACGCGACGCTGGCCCCCCTCGCGGGGCGACACACGATCGTCCGGGTGCCCACCGACGGCCTCGACGCGGCGCTGCGCGCCCTGCCGGTGACGTTGTCCACCATGGGCCGGGGGCTGGACGCCGACCACGCCTACTTCCTGGCGGCGGCCGCGGCCGGGCGGCACGCGGCACGGCTGGCGGCCTGACCGCCGCCGGGCTCAGCCGACGAGGAAGATCAGGGCCAGCCAGCCGCCGACGATGACGATCAGCGCGACCGCGAGCACCCAGGTCGGCACGGTGTACTCGCCCCGGCGGTTGCGCTCGATCTCGGCGCGGATCTTCTCCCGGCGGCGTTCGACCCAGTTCAGCTTCTCGGTGCCGCGGTCGCGGTCGGAGGGTGAGGAAGTGTTCATCGCGACGCCAGCGTACCGGTGCCTCGGCGGCCGGTGCCGGGCACCGGCCGCCGACTTCGCTCACATGCTGGCGATCAGGCGTTCCACCCGCTCGTCGTACGCGCGGAACGGGTCCTTGCAGAGCACGGTGCGCTGCGCCTGGTCGTTGAGCTTCAGGTGCACCCAGTCGACGGTGAAGTCGCGGCGCTTCTCCTGGGCGTGCCGGATGAACTCGCCGCGCAGCCGGGCCCGGGTGGTCTGCGGCGGGGTCTCCTTCGCCTCGAAGATCTCCGGGTCGGTGGCCACCCGGTCGACCTGCCCGCGCCGCTCCAGCAGCCCGTAGAGGCCACGGCCGCGGCGCAGGTCGTGGTAGGCCAGGTCCATCTGGGCCACCCGGGGGTGCGACAACGGCAGGTCGTGCTTGCGCTGGTAGCGCTCGATCAGCCGCAACTTGGTCACCCAGTCGATCTCGCGGGCCACCGGGTCCAGATCGCCGGTCTCCACCGCGCCCAGCACCCGGCCCCACAGCTCCACCACCCGCTTGGCGGTCTGGTCGCCGCCCCGGCGCTCGACGAACTCGGTCGCCCTGGCGAGATACTCCTGCTGGATCTCCAGCGCGCTGACCTCCTTGCCGGAGGCCAGCCGCACGTTGCGACGTCCGGTGATGTCGTGCGACACCTCCCGGATCGCCCGGATCGGGTTCTCCAGCGTCAGGTCGCGCATCACCACCCCGGCCTCGATCATCCGCAGCACGATGTCGGCGCTGCCGACCTTGAGCAGCGTGGTGACCTCGTTCATGTTCGAGTCGCCGACGATCACGTGCAGCCGGCGGTACCGCTCGGCGTCGGCGTGCGGCTCGTCGCGGGTGTTGATGATCGGACGGCTGCGGGTGGTCGCCGAGGAGACTCCCTCCCAGATGTGCTCCGCCCGCTGGGACAGGCAGTACACCGCCCCGCGCGGGGTCTGCAACACCTTGCCGGCGCCGCAGATCAGCTGCCGGGTGACCAGGAACGGGATGAGCACGTCCGCCAGCCGGCCGAACTCCCCGTGCCGGGAGACCAGGTAGTTCTCGTGGCAGCCGTACGAGTTGCCGGCCGAGTCGGTGTTGTTCTTGAACAGGTAGATCTCGCCGGCGATGCCCTCGTCGTGCAGCCGCTTCTCGGCGTCGACGAGCAGCCCCTCCAGGATCCGCTCGCCGGCCCGGTCGTGGGCCACCAGGTCCACCACCGAGTCGCACTCCGGCGTGGCGTACTCCGGATGCGAGCCGACGTCCAGGTAGAGCCGGGCCCCGTTGCGCAGAAACACGTTGCTCGACCGGCCCCACGACACGACGCGGCGGAAGAGGTACCGGGCAACCTCGTCAGGGGACAGCCGACGCTGCCCGCGGTAGGTACAGGTGACGCCGTACTCGGTCTCGAGGCCGAAGATTCGCCGCTCCATGATGTGACACTAGCCGCCCGGAGGCCCCGTCCGTCACTGTCACGGCACAGGTCGTGCTCTCCGGTCGATCACAAACCGTCCGAGTACGACATTCCGTCCGGCCGCAGGCTCGCCGTGAACGCCCGGCAGGCGTCGTACTGCGGCAGCAGGCCGGACTCGCGGGCCTGCGCCAGGGTGGGCGCGACGGCATCGCGGGCGGACAGCTGCGGGGCCTCGGCCGGCCACTCGATGGCCAGGTCGGCGTCGAGCGGATGCACCGCGTGTTCCCCGGTCGGGTTGTACGTGGTCGAGCAGAGGTAGCTCAGCGTCGCGTCGTCGGTCAGCGCGCAGAAGCCGTGCCCCAGCCCCTCGCTGAGGTATACCGCGCGCCGGTCGACGTCGTCGAGCCGGGCGCCCTCCCACCGGCCGAACGTCGGCGAGCCGACCCGCAGGTCCACGATCACGTCCAGCACCGCGCCGCGCACGCAGGTGACGTACTTGGCCTGGCCGGGCGGCACGTCGGCGAAGTGGATGCCGCGCACCACGCCGCGCGCGGAGACCGACAGGTTGCCCTGGGCCAGCCGCAGCGGGTGGCCGACCGCCTCGGCCAGCTGGTCGAAGCGGTACCACTCCATGAACAGCCCGCGCGGGTCGCCGTGCTGCTGCGGGCTGATCTCCCAGGCGCCCTCGATGCCCAGCTGCCGGATCTTCATCACCGGACCACCTCCGTTCGCGACTGCGGGGCTCGCAACCCCGGCTCACTCCTCGCGCTCACCGAGCCACCGCCCCGCCGTGCTTCTCGGCCAGCAGGCCGAGCAGGTAGTCGCCGTAGCCGCTCTTGGTCAGCGGCTCGGCCAGCGCGCGCAGCTGGTCGTCGTCGATCAGGCCGGCCCGCCAGGCCACCTCCTCGACGCAGCCGATCTTCATGCCCTGGCGCTCCTCGATCACCCGGACGAACTCGCCGGCCTGCATCATCGAGGCGAAGGTGCCGGTGTCCAGCCAGGCGGTGCCCCGATCCAGCACGGTCACCGACAGCTCGCCGGCCTCCCGGTACGCCTCGTTCACCGCGGTGATCTCCAGCTCGCCCCGGGCGCTGGGCTTGAGGTCGCGGGCGATCCCCACCACCTGGTTGTCGTAGAAGTACAGCCCCGGCACCGCGTACCGGGACTTGGGCTTCTCCGGCTTCTCCTCGATCGAGAGCACCTTGCCCTCGTCGTCGAAGTCGACCACGCCGTACGCCTCCGGGTTGGCCACCGGGTACGCGAACACCCGCCCGCCGACCGGGTCGCGGTGCGCGGCGAGCTGCCGGCCCAGGCCGACGCCGTGGAAGATGTTGTCGCCCAGGATCAGCGCCACCGACTCGTCGCCGATGAAGTCCGCGCCGAGCACGAACGCCTGCGCGATGCCCTCCGGCCGGGCCTGGGTGACGTACTCCAGCCGCAGACCCCACTGGCTGCCGTCACCGAGCAGCCGCTCGAACTGGGACTGGTCCTCCGGCGTCGTGATCACCAGGATCTCCCGCACGCCGGACATCACCAGCGTCGACAGCGGGTAGTAGACCATCGGCTTGTCGAAGATCGGCATCAGCTGCTTGGAGACCGCCCGGGTGATCGGCCAGAGCCGGGAACCGGTGCCACCAGCGAGAAGGATTCCACGCACCCGGGGAGACTACCTGCACCGGCGCGAACCGGACACCGGGGTCGCCGTCCCCCGGGGCCTCCGGCGTTTCGCGTACACTTCCGGACCCGTGAGGATTCTCGTCACCGGCGGAGCCGGATTCATCGGGTCGGAATACGTACGGATGCTGCTGGGCGTGCCCGGCGGCGACGCCGCCGGGGTGCCCGCCGTCGAGCCCGCTGCGGTGACCGTGCTGGACAAGTTGACCTACTCCGGCAACCTGAACAACCTCGCCCCGGTGCGCGAGGACCCCCGACTGCGCTTCGTGCAGGGTGACATCTGCGACCCGGCCCTGGTCGACGAAGTCGTCGCCGGTCACGACGTGATCGTGCACTTCGCCGCCGAATCGCACGTGGACCGCTCGATCGCCGGCGCCGCGCCGTTCGTCACCACCAACGTGCTGGGCACCCAGACCCTGCTGGACGCCGCGCTGCGACACGGCACCGGCCGCTTCGTGCACGTCTCCACCGACGAGGTGTACGGCTCCATCGACTCCGGCTCCTGGACGGAGACCTGGCCGCTGGCCCCGAACTCCCCGTACTCGGCCTCCAAGGCCGGCTCCGACCTGCTCGCGCTGGCCTACCACCGCACCCACGGCATGGACGTGGTGGTCACCCGCTGCTCCAACAACTACGGGCCGTACCAGTTCCCCGAGAAGGTCATCCCGCTGTTCGTGACCAACCTGCTCGACGGCGGCACCGTCCCGCTCTATGGCGACGGCGGCAACGTCCGCGACTGGCTGCACGTGCACGACCACTGCCGGGGCATCGCCCTGGTGCAGCAGAAGGGCCGCGCCGGCGAGGTCTACAACATCGGCGGCGGCACCGAGCTGAGCAACAAGGAGCTCACCGGCCGGCTGCTCGAGGCGTGCGGCGCCGACTGGGACCGGGTCGTCCCGGTCGCCGACCGCAAGGGCCACGACCGCCGCTACTCGCTGGACATCAGCAAGATCAGCGCCGAGCTGGGGTACGCCCCGAGCATCGACCTGGACCGCGGCCTCGCCGAGACGGTGCAGTGGTTCCGGGACAACCGGGCCTGGTGGGAGCCGCTGAAGGCGACCAAGGGCGCATGAGCCGGGTGCTCGTCACCGGCGCCGGGGGCATGCTCGGCCGGGATCTGCTGGCGGTGCTGGCGACCCGACCGGAGCTGACGGTGACCGCCGCCACCCGCGCCGAACTGGACATCACCGACGCCGAGGCCGTCCGCGCCGCCGTCGCCGGACACGCCGTGGTCTTCAACGCCGCCGCGTGGACCGACGTCGACGGCGCGGAGCGGGACGAGGCCGCCGCCACCGCGATCAACGGCGACGGCGTCGCGCACCTCGCGCGGGCCTGCGCCGCCACCGGCGCCCGTTTGGTGCACGTCTCCACCGACTACGTCTTCCCCGGCGACGCGGACCACCCGTACGCCGAGGACGCGCCGACCGACCCGGTCAACGCGTACGGCCGCAGCAAGCTGGCCGGGGAGCGGGCCGTGGTCCGATTTCTCCCCGAAACCGGCTACATCGTGCGTACCGCCTGGCTCTACGGCGCGCACGGGCCGAACTTCGTGGCCACCATGCTCCGCCTCGCCGAGCAGCGCGAGCAGCTCGACGTGGTCGACGACCAGCAGGGCCAGCCCACCTGGTCGTACGCGCTGGCCACCCAGCTGGTGGCGCTGGCCGACGCGGCGCTGGCCGGCCGGGCCCCCGCCGGGGTCTACCACGGCACCTGCTCCGGCCGGACCACCTGGTGCGGCCTGGCCCGCGCCACCTTCGCCCTGGCCGGGTTGGACCCGGAGCGGATCCGACCCACCACCAGCGACCGGTTCCCGCGTCCGGCCGCGCGACCGGCGTACAGTGTGCTAGGGCACGACCGCTGGGCGGCCGCAGGTCTTCCGCCGCTGTCGGACTGGCGTGACACGCTGTCCGACGCCTTCGACTCCCCCACTCCACCCGCCCCGTGGAAGGTCGCATGAAGCTCACCCTGATCACCGGTCTGACCGGCCTGATCCTGCTGGTCACCATCGTCGAACTGCTGCGCCGCCGGCAGCTCCGCGAGAAGTACGGCATGCTCTGGCTGGCCGTCCTACTGATCGTCATTCCGCTGTCGCTGTTCCCCCGGCTGCTGGACAACGTGGCCGGTTTCTTCGGCGTGGTCTCCGGCGTCAGCCTCGTCCTCTTCCTCGGCATCGTCTTCCTGCTGCTGGTGTGCGTGCACCTGAGCTGGGAGGTCAGCGCCCTGGAGGAGGAGACGCGCACCCTGGCCGAAGACTTCGCCCTGCTCCGCGCCCAGGTCGACGCGGACCGGGCGGCCCGCACCGAATCAGCCCGAGACGAACTGGTGTCCCACGATGGTTAACGGCAAGCGCGTTCTGATCATCATCCCCGCGCTCAACGAGTCCGGCTCGATCGCCGACGTCGTCGGCGAGGTCCGCGGCGAGCTGCCCGGCGTCGACGTGCTCGTGGTCGACGACGGCTCCACCGACCGCACCGCTGCGGTGGCCGCCGCTGCCGGCGCCCGGGTCGCCAAGCTGCCGTACAACCTCGGCGTCGGCGGGGCCATGCGGCTCGGCTACCGCTACGCCCGGGACAACGACTACGACGTGGCCATCCAGATCGACGCCGACGGCCAGCACGACCCGCGCTACGTGCCGAAGCTGGTCGACCTGCTCGACGACACCGACCTGGTCATCGGCGCCCGGTTCGCCGGCGAGGGCGACTACAGCGTCCGCGGCCCCCGCCGCTGGGCGATGGTCATGCTCTCCGCCGTGCTCTCCAAGGTCGCCCGGACCAAGCTCACCGACACCACCTCCGGCTTCCGCGCCGCCAACCGGCGGGTCATCGAGATGTTCGCCGGCTGGTACCCGGCCGAGTACCTCGGCGACACCGTGGAGACGCTGGTGCACACCGCCCGGCGCGGCTACAAGATCCGGCAGGTGCCGGTGGCCATGCGCAAGCGGATGGCCGGCACCCCCAGCCACTCCCCCGCCAAGGCGATGATCTACCTGGGTCGCGCGTTCGCGGTACTCACGCTGGCGCTCATCCGCCGGTGATCCGGCGGCTGCTCCACCTCGTCCCGCCCGGCACCCTCGCCGTGGGTGCCGGGCTGGCCCTGCTCGGGCTGGCCTCCTACGTCCACCTCGCGGTGGCCGGGCACAGCCTCACCGAGGCCGACTACTCCTCCCTGTCGGTGCTCTGGTCGATCGTCTTCACCCTCGGCATCGGCGTGTTCATGCCCGTCGAGCAGGAGCTCGCCCGGGTCGTCGCCGCCCGCCGCAGCAAGGGGCTGCCGCCCGGTCCCGTGCTGGCCCGGGGCGCCGTCCTCGCCGCCGGGGTGCTGGCCGTCATGGTGGTCGTGATCCTCGCCGCGCGCGGGCCGCTCACCGACCGGCTCTTCGCCGGCGACGCCGCCATGGTCACCGTGCTGATCGGCGCGCTCGTCGCGATGGCCGTCGCCTACACCACCCGCGGCGTCCTGTCCGGCCTGCAGCTCTTCCCCTGGTACGGCACCCAGCTCGGCATCGACGGCGGACTGCGGATCGCCATGGTCGCCGTGCTCGGGCTCGCCGGCGTCACCTCACCCCTCTGGTACGGGCTGGTGCTGGTGATCGCCCCGCTGGCCGGCGTCCTGCTCACCCTCCCGCCGGTGCTGCGCGCCGTCGGCGGCGGCGTACCGGTCGCCTGGGGAGCGCTGCTGCGCGGCCTCGGCCTGCTCACCGTCTCCAGCCTGCTCTCCCAGGTCGTGGTGAACGTCGGCGTGATCAACGTGCGGCTGCTCGACCCGTCCGACGTCGCCACCGCCGGGGCGCTGCTCTCGGCGCTGGTGCTGGTACGCATCCCGCTGTTCGTCTTCGCCTCCCTGCAGGCGTCGCTGCTGCCCGGCCTCGCAACCTCCGCCACCACCGGCGACCTGCGGGGCTTCCACAGCCTGCTGCGCCGGGCGCTCGGCATCGTCACCGCGCTCGGCGTCCTCGGCGCGATCGGCGCGATCGCCCTCGGCCCCTGGCTGGTGGGCACTCTCTTCGACGCCGCCGACGTGCTCGGCCACGGCGATTTCGCCTGGCTGGCCGTGGCCACCCTCGCCTACCTGTGGGCGATGGTCCTCGGCCAGGCGCTGCTCGCCCTCGACCGGCACCGCGCCCAGGCCCTCGCCTGGACCGTCGGCGTGGCCGCCCTGGTCGCGGTGACGCTCACCCCGGCGTCGGTGGCGCTCCGCGTCGAGCTGGCCTACACGGTCGGCTCCGTCGTGGTGGCCGCCGCCATGGCGCTGCTGCTGCTGCGCCGCCGCTCCCGCCCCACCCCCACCCCGATCCGGTCCCTCGACGACGCCGTGGCGACCGGAGTATCCGGAGGCATCCGATGACCCGCCCGCAGGTGACCGCGGTGATGCTGGCCTACGGCGCCGAGCCGTACCTGGTCGACGCCGCCCGGGCCGTGCTGGACAGCACCGACGTCGAGATCGAGCTGATCGTGGTCGACAACGGCTGCACCGGCGACGGCATCGACGTCGTCAAGGGCTTCCCCGGCGTCCGGGTGATCCGCCCCGAGGAGAACACCGGCTACTCCGGCGGCTGCCGTGTCGGCGCCGCCGAGGCCACCGGCGAATGGCTGGCCTTCGTCAACTCCGACGCGATCGTCGCCCCCGACGCCCTCGCCAGGACTGTCGCCGTCGCCGGCGAACCGGGCGTCGGCGCCGCGATGGCCTCCATCCGCCTCGCCGACAACCCGGAGCTGATCAACACCTCCGGCAACCCGCTGCACTTCACCGGCCTGTCCTGGGCCGGCGGCAACGGCGAGCCGGCCAGCGCCCACGCCGTGCGCACCACCGTGCCGTCGCTCAGCGGCTGCTGCTTCGTGATCAACCGGGCGCTCTGGCGGGAGCTGGACGGGTTCGCCGCCGAGTACTTCGCCTACCACGAGGACACCGAACTCAGCCTGCGCCTGTGGCAGCGCGGGCTGCGGCTGGAGTACGTCCCGGACGCCGTCGTCCGGCACCACTACGAGTTCTCCCGCAACGCCCTCAAGCTCTACCTGGTCGAGCGCAACCGGCTGGTCACGCTGCTCACCGCGTACGAGACCCGGACGCTGGTGGTGCTCGCGCCGGTCCTGCTGCTCACCGAGGCGGCCATGCTCGCCGCCGCGCTCGCCGGCGGCTGGACCAAGCAGAAGTTCCGCGGCTGGGGCTGGCTCTGGACCAACCGGGCCTGGCTGGCGTCCCGCCGCCGGCAGCTCCAGGACGAGCGGATCGTGCCCGACGGGATCATCGCCGAGCTGATGACCGCCCGGGTCGCCCCGTCGAACGTCGACTCGCCCCCCGGCATGGGCGTCTTCAACGCCATCGCCGCCGGCTACTGGGCGCTGGCCAAGCCGCTGCTGCGCAAGCGCTGACCGCGCCCGGGTGAGCGGCCGTCCGGCATTGCCGGGCGGCCGCCGCCGTCCGGGGCCACCCAGGATGCAACCTGCCGCGGAATCGGGGCCGGCGGCCCGGGACGCAACCTGCCGCGGAAACGGGGCCAGGGGCCCGCGCCGCCCCGGACACGCCGCGGGGGCCGGGGAGGTCCCCGACCCCCGCGATCCAGGAGCCGCTACGCCTCCGGCGTGTCCTCCGGCCGACCCTCGAGGTCCGCCGAGCCGGCCGACGTGGTCGGCTTGTGCGCCTCCTCCGTCGGCACCGTCGGGGTCTTCGCCCGGCCGCCGGCCGGCGCCGCGTCACCCGCCGCGTCCCCGTCGAGCAGCGCGGTCAGCCCCGCCCCGGTGACCCGGCGGAAGGTACGCCCCACCCGACGCCGGTCCAGGACCGCCACCTCCAGCTGGTTGGCGGCGATCGTCCGGGCGGCGCCGCCCTCACCGCCGACGCTGCTCAGCGCCTGTACGGCCACCTTCACCGCCTCGCTCAACGACATCTCCGGCCGATGCTGCGCCTTCAACACCCCGGTGATCGCCTCGGCCTGACCGCCCATGGCCATCCGGCCCGGCTCGTCGTTGACCGAACCGTCGTAGGTGATCCGGTACAGCTCGTCGTCCTCGGCGGTGGCGCCGACCTGCGCGACGCAGATCTCCACCTCGAACGGCTTGGACTGCTCGGTGAAGATGGCGCCCAGGGTCTGCGCGAACGCGTTCGCCAGGGCCCGGCCGGTGACGTCGCGCCGGTCGTAGCTCAGGCCGTTCAGGTCGGCCATCCGCACCCCGGCCCGGCGCAGGTTCTCGAACTCGTTGTAACGGCCGACCGCGGCGAAGCCGATCCGGTCGTAGATCTCGCTGACCTTGTGCAGGGCGCTGGAGAGGTTCTCCGCGACGAAGAGCACCCCGCCCTCATAGCTCAGGACCACCGCGCTGCGACCCCGGGCGACGCCCTTACGGGCCAGCTCGGAGCGGTCGCGCATGATCTGCTCGGGCGAGGCGTAGAACTGCATGGCCACGGCGGCGGTTCTCCTTCGGGCGCTGTGCTGACGACTGCTGACTGTGGGGTGGGAGCGGGCCTCAGCCGCCCGGGTTCTCCATCCGGGCCGCCACGACCGCCTCGGCGATCGCCGCCGTCTCGGAGTCGGTGAGCCGGTGGGTGCCCTCGGCCGTCGCCGTCATCACCACCGGGTAGATCCGGCGGGTCAGGTCCGGGCCGCCGGTGGCGGTGTCGTCGTCCGCGGCGTCGTAGAGCGCCTCGACGGCGAGGCGGGCCGCGTCGTCGAGGGAGATCCCGGCGCGGAAGCGCTTCTTCAGGGCGGACTTGGCGAAGAGCGAGCCGGAGCCGATCGCGTCGTAGCCGGTCTCCTCGTACGGGCCGCCGGTGACGTCGAAGCTGAAGATCCGACCGGCCGTCGCCGGGTCCTTCGCGGCCAGGTCGAAGCCGGCGAAGAGCGGCACGACCGCGAGCCCCTGCATGGCCGCGCCCAGGTTGCCGCGGATCATCGAGGCGAGCCGGTTGGCCTTGCCGTCGAGCGAGAGCATCGCGCCCTCGATCTTCTCGTAGTGCTCCAGCTCCACCTGGAACAGTCGCATCAGCTCGATGCCGATGCCGGCCGTACCCGCGATGCCCACCAGGGAATACGCGTCGGCCGGGTGCACCTTCTCGATGTCGCGCTGGGCGATCAGGTTGCCCATGGTGGCCCGCCGGTCGCCGGCCATCACCACGCCACCGGCGGCCGAGATGGCCACGATGGTCGTCGCGTGCGGCGCCATGTCGGCGGCCATGCCCGGCGGCAGCGGCCGTCGGCCGGGCAGCATCTCGGGGGCCACCCTGCTCAGGAACGAGGTGAAGGAGGACGTCCCCGCGTTGGTGAACGCGTCTGGTAGACGCCCGGATGGATCAAAGCCCGCTGCCACGTGGTTCCTCTCAGGTAATTGATCGTCCTGGCCCGCCTCGGAGCATTCTCGCAGAACTGACCAAGACCACCGTTGCAGGTCAGCTTCTCGGCCCTGACGGGCCGAGCTTGCGGCTGTGGGTGCCGTGCTGGCTGCACGGGTCACGCCGCGTTCGGCAGGCTGGCGGCTGCCCAGTCCACGACACCGCGAGCGGCGATGTTGCGGGCTGCGTTCACGTCGGCGTGCTCAGCGAAGCCGCACGACGTGCACCGGAAGGTGGATTGGTTAGGGCGGTTGGCCTTGGCGATATGTCCGCAGGCGGAGCAGCCCTGGGAGGTGTACGCCGGATCAACGTGGACGACCTTGATCCCGGCCCGCGCCGCCTTGTAGACGATCAACCTCAACCGAGGCGAGGTTCGCACCGTCGTTACACAACTGCAGGGTCGCGGAAAGCGCCGCCTCTTGGACGGCATCGGGGTACAGCCGAACCTGGACGACGATCTTCACGTCGACACTCTACCTTCTTGCCGGTCGGCCACCTGTGGTCACGGCCGCGCGTCGCCAGGTCGTGCGGCGGAGCAACCTCGGCGTAATCCGCGAGCACGTCAAGCTTCAGGAACGTCAAGGCTCGTTCCCGCTGGCAGTGGCGCTACAGAGCCTGCCGCATGCAACTCTTTAGTAAACGAACATTCTTCCCTATTCACCCCCTTTCTGCACATATCCACGCACGAACTCCTCGGCGTTCTCCTCGAGGACGGAGTCGATCTCGTCGAGCAGGTCGTCCACGTCCTCGGTGATCTCGGCGTGCCGCTCGGAGACCTCCGGGTTCGCCTCCGTGGTGACGTCCTCGATCTCCTCGCCCTGACGGGCCTTGCCCGACTGCGACTGCCCGCCGCTGTCACGAGTGGCCATGGCTGCCTCCTCCACGATCGTCTGCGATGAACTTACCTCGCCTGAGCGACGAAAAGCCCGCCGCGCACCGGCTCGCGGCACCCGACGGGCGTACGTCGGCGGCCGGTCAGCCGCCGGTGAGCGTCTCCAGCAGGTCCTTGGCGCTCTCGCACCGGTCGAACAGCGCGCCGACGTGCTTGCGGGTGCCCCGCTCCGGTTCCATCATCGGCACCCGAACCAGCGACTCCCGGCCGACGTCGAAGATGACCGAGTCCCAGCTGGCCGCGACCACCTCGGAGGCGTACTGGGCGAGGCAGCGGCCCCGGAAGTAGGCCCGGGTGTCCTCCGGCGGCTCCACCATCGCGGTGCGGGTCTGCTCGTCGTCGAGCAGCGTCTTCATCGACCCGCGGGACACCAGCCGGTGGTAGAGGCCCTTCTCCGGGCGCACGTCGGAGTACTGCAGGTCGACCAGCTGGAGCTTGTGCGAGCCCCAGCCGAGCTTCTCCCGCTCCCGGTAGCCCTCCAGCAGCCGCAGCTTGGCCACCCAGTCCAGCTCGTCGGCGCAGAGGAACGCGTCGCGGCCGAGCCGGTCGAGCACGCTTTCCCACCGGTCCAGCACGTCCGCGGTCTGCTCGTCGACGTCGTCGCCGTACCGGTCGTCGACAAAGGACCGGACCCGCTCCAGGTACGCCCACTGGACGTCCAGCGCGGTCAGCCGGCGGCCGTCGCGCATCCGCATGAGGTGCTTCAGGGCCGGGTCGTGGCTGACCGCGCGCAGCTCGCTGACCGGGTCGGCGATGCCGAGGTCGGCGCCGAGCGCCTTCTCCTCGATCATGGTAAGGATCAGCGCGGTGGTGCCGAGCTTGAGGTAGGTGGAGATCTCCGAGAGGTTGGCGTCGCCGATGATGACGTGCAACCGCCGGTACTTGTCGGCGTCGGCGTGCGGCTCGTCCCGGGTGTTGATGATGGGCCGCTTGAGGGTGGTCTCCAGGCCCACCTCGACCTCGAAGAAGTCGGCCCGCTGGGAGATCTGGAAGCCGCTCCGGCCGCCGTCCTGGCCGATGCCGACCCGGCCGGCGCCGCAGACGATCTGCCGGGTGACGAAGAACGGCGTCAGGTACGCCACGATGTCGGCGAACGGCGTCTGCCGGCGCATGAGGTAGTTCTCGTGGGCGCCGTAGCTGGCGCCCTTGTTGTCAGTGTTGTTCTTGTAGAGGTGGATCGGGTGGGTGCCCGGGATGGTGGCGGCGCGGCGGGCCGCCTCGGCCATCACCCGCTCCCCCGCCTTGTCCCAGCGCACCAGATCGAGGGGGTTGGTGACCTCGGGGGTGGAGTACTCGGGGTGTGCGTGGTCGACGTAGAGCCGCGCGCCGTTGGTGAGTATCACGTTGGCCAGGCCGAGGTCCTCGTCGGCGAGCGCCTCGGCGGGGTCGTACGCGGCCCCGGAGTAGGTGAAGCCGCGGGCGTCGCGCAGTGGCGACTCCTCTTCGTAGTCCCACCGCGCCCGGCCGCCCCGGTTGAGTTCCGGGCGCGCCCCGTAGGCGTTGACCACCTGGGAGGAGGTGACCATCGGGTTGGCTCCGGCCTGGCCGGGCACGGAGATCCCGTACTCGACCTCGGTGCCCATGATCCGTCTTACGCTCATCGACCTACCCGCTCCGCTCGCCCGACCCGGTCCCCCGTCACGTCGAGCGTAGTCCGCCTCAGGGCGCAGGGGGGCACGCCGGCACAGCGGGAGGTGGTGTCGCGGGCGGGGCACCCGGCACGGGGGGCGGCTCGGCGGGGAGCACGTCGCACTCGGGGACGGTGAGGGGGACCCAGCTGACCCGGTGGCGCAGCGACGGGTCCTTCCTGATCAGCCGCTGGATCCGGCGCTCGGCGCGGGGGTCGGCGGCGATGAAGCGGATCGGCCCGGAGACCCGCCGGACGATCTGGTCGGTCCGGTCGGGTTCGAGGAAGTCCAGGTTGTAGACGCCGGCCTCGGTGCGCGCCGTGGTGCCGTGCAGGGCATCGAAGCAGAGGGTCTCGACGTAGCCCCGGTAGGGGCCGCGGTCGACGACGATGGTGGTGGTGTCGGGCAGGTCGGGGTAGCGCTGCTGGGCGGTGGCGCAGACCCAGGCCTCTTTGGACGGCAGGTGCAGGTCCTGGTGCACCCAGCGCTGCGTCCAGGTCTTCTCGTTGGCGATGAGCAGGCTGGGGTGCCATCCGGTGACGCCGCAGAGCGCCACGGCCACGACCATGACGACGACCCCGGTGAGGACGCCGGCGACGGTGGAGCCGACGCCGCGCAGCGACCAGGCGGGGCGGGGTACGGGCAGCAGCCGGACCACGGCGGCGGCGCCGACGACGAGCAGCACGGTGGCCAGGTGGGTGGACTTGATGAAGTAGTAGCCGGGCTCGACGCCGGAGGTGGTGTTGTACTGCGCGATGCCCAGCGGTAGGGCGACGCCGACCGCCGAGACGAGCAGCCAGCGCCGCCAGGTGGGGTCGGCGCGGCGGACCTGGACGAGCAGGGCCACCCCGACGATGCCGCCCAGCCAGATGAGGGCGCGCCAGGCTTCGGTGCGGGCCTCGATTCCGCCGTTGACGTCCAACGCCTCGGTCTGCTTGGCCCGGAGCACGCCGAGCAGGGGGGCGACCAGGGCGAGGGGGGCGGTGGCGAGGCCGACGACGCCGACAGTGGCCCAGCGACGCAGGGCCTCCCGCCAGTGCCCGAGCACCCAGCAGAGCACCAGGACGGCGGCGGGCGGGAGGAACAGGTAGTAGGTGAAGCCGATCGCGACGAGCAGCGCGGCGAGCAGGACGACCTGTTCGCGGGTGCCGGCGAGTGGACGGCCGACCAGCGCGGCGAGGAGCACGGTGAGGGCGAGCCCGAGGACTTCGGTCGCGTAGCCGGAGACGAGCAGGCGGGGCAGTTGGGTGCCGAGGATGAGCGCGCCGACGACGACGGTGAGCACCGTGCGGTGCAGCGGGTGGATGGGGCCGGAGATGCGGTGCGCGGCCCAGAGCAGGGTCAGCACGAACAACCCGAAGCCGGCCATGATCCAGCCGACGTAGTGGTCGACGGCGGCCGGGCCGCGGGGCGCGGTGCCGACGGGGGTGAGGAAGCCGTCGAGCATGGCGGTCACCAGGTGCCAGCCCTGCGGGTAGTAGAGCATCTGGGAGAGGATCTGGTCCTTGGCGGCGGCGGGGTCGACGAAGGCGTAGCCGCCGAGGCGGCCGACGACGTCGAAGAGCGCGAGGTGCCGCCAGTTGTCCTCGCCGCGGGCGATGATGGTCAGCTGGTCGGCGAGGTCGGCGGCGCGCTGCCAGGGCGCGGAGAGGTAGCCGAGCATTGCGGCGGTGCCGGCGACGGGGAACAGGTCGACCCAGCCGGGGCGCGGCAGGCGGGGGCGTCGGCGCAGCGCGGCGGCGGCCAGGACGACCACGGTGAGCGCGAGGCCGGTCAGCGGCACCGGGCGCATCCCCCAGGGCCAGACCGCGAAGAGCAGCCCGCCGGCGGTGGCCGCGCCCAGCAGCAGGGCGAGCGCGAGCACGAGCCGGTCGAGCAGGGTACGGCCACCGCGCAGGACGCTCGCGGCGGCGAGCAGCACCAGCGGGGGCAGCAGCCAGTCGCGGTGCAGGGCGTGCGCGGCGAGGGGTACGCCCCAGGCCGCCACGAGCGCCGCCAGCACCACCAGCGCTCGTGGCCAGGGGCGTCGGGTCGGGGCGGGCGGGTGCGCGTCCTCGGCCGCCGTGGTGGCCGGCGGGTCGACGACGGTGAGCTCGGACGACACGAAGCTCCTCGGACGGATCGACGGGGGGTGGAGGAAGTCTACCGACGAGTCCGGCATTCCACCCGCTGGGGACGCATCGCCCAGGTGAACGTGTCGTGACGTGCGAGAAGGCCCGCGGCGTGCGCCGCGGGCCTTCCTCGTCGTGCGGTCAGAGGTACTGGCCGGTGTTGCTGGCGGTCTCGATGGACCGGCCAGCCTCGGCGCCCTTGCCGCCGGAGACGAGCGTGCGGATGTAGACGATCCGTTCGCCCTTCTTGCCGGAGATGCGGGCCCAGTCGTCCGGGTTGGTGGTGTTGGGCAGATCCTCGTTCTCGCGGAACTCGTCGACGCAGGCGTCGAGCAGGTGCTGCAGTCGCAGGCCCTTGCGCCCGGAGGTGAGGAACTCCTTGATGGCCATCTTCTTGCCGCGGTCGACGATGTTCTGGATCATCGCGCCGGAGTTGAAGTCCTTGAAGTAGAGGACTTCCTTGTCGCCGTTGGCGTAGGTCACCTCGAGGAAGCGGTTCTCCTCGGTCTCGGAGTACATCCGCAGCACGACCGCGTCGATCATCGCCGCCACGGTGGCCTGAGGGTCGCCGCCGTGCTCGGTCAGGTCGTCCGGGTGCAGGGGCAGCCCGGAGAGGATGTACTTGGAGAAGATGTCCTTGGCCGCCTCGGCGTCCGGACGCTCGATCTTGATCTTCACGTCGAGCCGGCCGGGGCGCAGGATGGCCGGGTCGATCATGTCCTCGCGGTTGGAGGCGCCGATCACGATGACGTTCTCCAGCCCCTCCACCCCGTCGATCTCGCTGAGCAGCTGCGGGACGATGGTGTTCTCCACGTCGGAGGAGACGCCGGAGCCGCGGGTGCGGAAGACGGAGTCCATCTCGTCGAAGAAGACGATGACGGGGGTGCCCTCGCCGGCCTTCTCCCGGGCCCGCTGGAAGACCAGCCGGATGTGCCGCTCGGTCTCGCCGACGTACTTGTTGAGCAGCTCGGGGCCCTTGATGTTGAGGAAGAAGCTGGTGTGCCTCTCCTTGCCCTCTCGCTCGGCGATCTTCTTGGCCAGCGAGTTGGCCACCGCCTTGGCGATCAGCGTCTTGCCGCAGCCGGGCGGCCCGTAGAGCAGGATGCCCTTCGGCGGCCGGAGCTGGTGCTCGCGGAACAGGTCGGCGTGCAGGAAGGGCAGTTCCACCGCGTCGCGGATCTGCTCGATCTGCGACTGGAGGCCACCGATGTCGCCGTAGTCGACGTCGGGCACCTCCTCCAGGACCAGCTCCTCGACCTCGCTCTTCGGGATCCGCTCGTACGCGTACGCCGAGCGGGGCTCGATCATGAGCGAGTCACCGGCCCGGATCGGCGAACCGATCAGGGTCTCCGCGAGGTGCACGATGCGCTCCTCGTCGGAGTGCGAGACCACCAGCGCCCGGTCGCCGGGGCTGCCGTCGGGACCGGTGAGGATCTCCTTGAGCATCACCACCTCGCCGACCCGCTCGTAGCCGAACGCGTCGACGATGTTGAGCGCGTCGTTGAGCAGGACCTCCTGGCCGCGCCGCAGCTCCGTGGCGTCCAGCGACGGTGAGACGGCGACCCGGAGCTTGCGCCCGCCGGTGAAGATGTCCACCGTGTCGTCGTCGTGCCGCGCGAGGAAGACGCCGTAGCCACTCGGTGGCTGGGCGAGGCGGTCGATCTCCTCCTTGAGGGTCACGATCTGCGCGCGAGCCTCCTTGAGGGTGCTCACGAGCCGGTCGTTGTTCTCGGTCAGCCGCGCCAACTGTGCCTGGGTGGCCGCCAGCCGCTCTTCGAGCTGCCGGGCGTGTCGGGGGCTCTCGGTCAACTTGCGCCGCACCAGAGCGAGTTCCTCTTGCAGGAACGCGACCTGCGTGGAGAGATCGTGGGCTTCCTTCTCCCACCGTGCGGCGCGCGAGTCCGCGTCGTCGCTGCGTGCCACGTCCCACCTCCCCGGGGGCTTGAACGTTCTGCCCTAACACTAGCCGCTATGCGGCCGATTCGATCCTACGCAACGCCCTCGTCACCGAACCTTGATCGCCAAGGGTCGCCTCCGGGGTGGATACGGGCGTTCGGGTACCGTCGGGGCGTGGGACGGGAGAACATGGGGGGTGCATCGTGGCGGAGGTCGTGACGGACCAGCTTCAGGTCTGGGTGGACCAGGATCTCTGCACCGGCGACGGGCTCTGCGTGCAGTACGCGCCGGAGGTCTTCGAGTTCGACGTCGACGGCCTGGCGTACGTCAAGGGCCCCGACGGCGAGCTGCGAATGGCCCCGGGCAGCCGGGTCGACGTGCCGGAGCACCTGCGCCTGGAGGTGATCGACTCGGCGAAGGAATGCCCGGGCGAGTGCATCCACGTGGTGCGCGGCAGCGACGGCGTCGAGGTGGCCGGCCCGGAGGCCGAGGAGGACTGACCCGCCCGGCGGGGCCGCCAGACGTGCAAGGGCCGCGGACGACGAGGTCGTCCGCGGCCCTTGCACGCCGGGTGGGCCCTCAGAGCACCGGGCGGCCCACCACGGAGGCGACGAGCCGGGCGAACTCCTCCAGCCGGGCGATCTGGCCGGCCCCGCCGTCGTCGAGCGTCTTGCCGAAGCGCAGCGCGTCGTGCCGGGGCGCCCCGGCGATCTCGTCGCCCGGCGGCGCCTCGTCCAGCGAGGTCAGCAGCAGGTAGACGTCGATGCTGTCGACCCGGACCTCGCCGTTGTCGGCGCGGGTCAGCCGCCGCCGGCAGCCGACCTCGGTGACGGTGGAGACCGGCACCACCCGCAGCGACGAGGTCATCGACCCGGGCGGCCCCTCCCCCGGCGGCACGTCCTCGCCGTGCCAGAGCACCAGGCGGCTGCCGTCGCAGACGACGACCTCCTGCCAGACCCCGTTGACCTCGTTGACGAAGCGTTCCAGGGTGAAGCCGAGCACCGACGCCCCGCGCAGCACCCCACCGAGCGCCTCCAGGGCGATGTCCGGGTCACGCAGGTAGGCCCGCGCCGCCGATTCGAGGTCCTGGTAGGGCGACCAGTCCGGGAACACCGCCGGCAGATCTCCACCGCCGAAGCCCGGCCGACTCATGCCATCTCCCCCAGGTCGCGCCGCCGACCCGCACCGGCCGGCGGAATCCGCCCGCTCACTCCCAGCCGTCCCGCCCCGCCGTCACGACGCGTCCGCCCCGCCCGAGGCGGCGGGTTCCATCCCGGCGGCCCGGGCGGCCGCCGCCTGGCGGGCGGCCTCGGCCTCCCGCAGCGCCTGCCGACGCTCGGCGTACGCCTCGGCGCCCTTGCTGGGCTTGCGACGCCGCGGCGGGGCGGTGACGCCCGGGGCGAGCTTACGCGCGGAGACCAGGAATGCGGTGTGCGCGATCATCCGGTGGTCCGGGCGGACGGCCAGGCCCTCGGCGTGCCAGTCGCGCACCAGCGACTCCCAGGCCCGTGGCTCGGTCCAGCCGCCGCGCTCGCGCAGCGCCTCCACCAGCTCGGACAGCTGCGGGGTGGTGGCGACGTAGCCGATGAACACTCCGCCGGGCAGCAGCGCCCGCTCGACCATGTCGAGGGTCTCCCACGGGGTGAGCATGTCCAGGATGATCCGGTCGAAGCCGGTCTCGGGGCAGTCGGCGACGTCGCCGACGTGCAGCGTCCAGGCAGGGTGCGGGGCGCCGAAGAAGGCCTCGACGTTGCGCCGGGCGATCTGGGCGAAGTCGTCGCGCATCTCGTACGAGTGCAGCTCGCCGCCGGTGCCGACGGCGCGCAGCAGGGAGCAGGTCAGCGCCCCGGAGCCCGCGCCCGCCTCCAGCACCTTGGCGCCGGGGAAGATGTCGCCCATCGCGACGATCTGCGCCGAGTCCTTCGGGTAGATCACCTGCGCGCCACGGGGCATGGACAGCACGTAGTCCGACAGCAGCGGGCGCAGCGCGAGGAACGCGGTGCCGCCGCCGGAGGTGGTCACCACGCTGCCGTCGGGCTGCCCGATCAGCGCGTCGTGCTCCAGGATCCCGCGGTGCGTGTGGAACGCCTTCCCGGGCTCCAGGACGACCGTGTGCATCCGCCCCTTCGGGTCGGTCAGCTGCACCCGGTCGCCGGGCCGGAACGGCCCGCGGTGCACGGGGGGCAGATCCGGGACGGCGACGGGCGCCGGTGTGCCGGGGTCAGCCGGGAGGGCGGAGGGATGTGCTGCGGTCACTTGTTCATCTTCCGTGTGGGTTCGAGGACCTGGGCGAGATCCCCGATGTGCAGAACGCCGACGACATCTTCGCCTGCCGTCACCACGTACTGTGCGGCCGGGTGGTTCTGCACCGTCTCCATCACCCGGTCGCCGGCGAGCCCGGCCGGCAGCACGGGCAGCCGGTCCAGCGGCCGGGCCACCGCGTCCACCGCCAACCAGGGCCGGCGTTCCGGGGGTACGGCGTCCACCGCGGCCGGGTCCACCAGGGCGACCGGCCGGCCGGCGCCGTCGACCACGATCACCGCCGCCCCGGCCGGCGCCTGCGCGGCGTGCCGGCGCTGCGCCTCGGCCAGCGGGGTGCCGGTGGGCACACCGAAGACGGGCCGGGCCAGCCGGGCCAGGTCGATCAGCGGGACGCGGCGGCTGATCCGGGCGTACCGGATCGACTGACCGGCGCCGCGCCACAGGGTGACGACGACCAGCAGCATCAGCGGCAGGGCCAGCGGCACCAGCAGCCGCCCGACGGTGAGCAGCACCACCAGCACCGCCGTGCCGACCGCGACGGCGCGCCCCACCCAGCCGGCGACCTCGGTGGCCCGGTGCCGGTCGCGGGTGAACGCCCAGACCGCGGCGCGCAGCGCCCGGCCGCCGTCCAGCGGCAGCCCGGGCAGGATGTTGAACAGCGCGACGATGACGTTGCTCAGCGCCAGCTGCAGGGCGAGCTGGTGGGCCAGGGTGTGCTCGGGCAGGGCCAGGGTGAGGCCGACGGCGAGCGCGCCGAGCACGGCGGAGACCGCCGGCCCGGCCAGCGAGACCAGCAGGTCGACCCGGGGGGTGGGGGCGTCGGAGTCCATCTCGGTGTAGCCGCCGAGCAGTTCCAGGGTGATCCCGCGCACACCGATGCCGTACCGGCGGGCGGTCAGCGCGTGGCCGAGCTCGTGCAGCAGCACGGAGCCGAGCAGCGAGACGACGAAGCCGAGGCCGATCAGGTAGCCGCCCAGCGGGCCGAGGCCGAGCTGGTCGCGGGCGAACTCGGCGTACGTCACGGTGATCAGCAAGGTCAGCAGCAGCATCGAGACGTTGACGTGCAGCGGCACCCCGAACACCCGGCCCACGGTCAGGCCGGGACGCCGGCCGGGCCGGCGGGGCGCTCGGGTACGGGAGTTCACCGGCCCGATGCTACGCGGTGCCGATCATGCTCCGGTGCGGCGATCACAGCCCTGTCACACCGGTGCCCTAACCTTCCGGGCATGACGGCGGAACCGGTGATCGACCAGCAGGCCACTCCCGCGGCGGCGCTGCCGACCACGATCCGGGCGTCGTTGTCGCCGTCGCGGGCGGCGGATTTCAAGACCTGCCCGCTGCTCTACCGGTTCCGCAGCATCGACCGGCTGCCCGAGCGCCCGACGGTGGAGCAGGCCCGGGGCACCCTGGTGCACGCGGTGCTGGAGCGGCTGTTCGACCTGCCGGCCGGCGGGCGCACCCCGGACGCCGCCGGTGGCCTGGTCGCCCCGCAGTGGGACCGGCTGGTCACCGAGCAGCCCGAGCTGGCCGGCCTGTTCGACCCCGGCGACGAGGCGGGCACCGCCGAGTTCCTGCGCGCGGCGGCGGCGCTGCTGGAGGGCTACTTCGCGGTGGAGGACCCGCGCCGGCTGGAGCCGGCCGAGCGGGAGAGCCTGATCTCGGCCGTGGTCGACGAGCAGCTGCTCATCCGGGGCTACCTCGACCGCCTCGACGTCGCGCCCGACGGCGCGCTGCGGGTGGTCGACTACAAGACCGGCGGCGCGCCCCGGGAGGCGTTCGAGGCCCGCGCGCTGTTCCAGCTGAAGTTCTACGCGCTGGTGCTGTGGCGTACCCGGGGGGTGGTGCCGCGGGTGCTGCGCCTGCTCTACCTCAAGGACGCCGAGGTCTGCGACTACTCCCCCGACGCCGAGGAGCTGCTGCGCTTCGAGCGCACGGTGGTGGCGCTCTGGCAGGCGATCGAGCAGGCCACCGAGCGGCAGGACTTCCGCCCCCGGCCGAGCCGGCTCTGCGACTGGTGCAGCCACCAGGCGCACTGCCCGACCTTCGGCGGCACCCCGCCGCCGTTCCCGGACCGGTCGGCGGCCGCCGACCCGCTGCGCGACGCCCGCTCCCGCCCGGCCGCCCCCGGCGCCGACGAGTGAGTCGCCGGCGGCGCCACGCGCCCGGCCGGCTCAGCGCGGCGGCGGGGGCTGCCACCAGGGCATCCGCTGGCCGGCCGCCCAAGCGGCCGAGGCCGTCTCCTCCCTGAGGAGGAGGGCCGGTTCACCATCAGCGACGAGCTCACGCGTCGGGCGGCGGCTAGCGTCGCGGTATGACCGACCGAGCCGCGCGATGGTGGCAGCGCCGACCGCTCGCCGGTGACGCGCTCTTCGCCGTCGCCCTGGTGCTGCTGGAGGTCGCCTTCCTCCTGCTCACCCCGCCGGAGTTCTGGCCCGGACGGCTGCCGGCCGCGCTGGCCTGGAGCCTGTTCGCGGCCGCCCCGGTGGCGCTGCGCCGGGTCGTCCCGTGGGCGGCGGTGGGCCTCGCGGTGGCCACCCTGGCGCTGCCGACCCTGCTCGGGCACGCCCCCGGCACGCAGGGCCTGACGTTCATGGTCCTGACGTACACGATGGCCGCGCACCGTCCGGCGCGGCAGGCGGTGCTCGCCGCGGTGCTGCTCTGGGTGCCGGTGGCGGTGGCCAACCTGGTCGCCCCGCCCGAGGGAGTGCTGGAGGTGGGCCCCGGCTACCTGCTGCTCAACAACCTGCTCACCGCCCTGCTGTCGTACGCGGTGGGGCGGGCGGTGCAGGCGCGCCGCACGTCGGTGCGGGTGCTGCGGGAGCGGGCCCGGGTCGCCGAGCAGAACCAGCGTTCGCTGGCCGAGCAGGCGGTCGCCGACGAGCGGCACCGGATCGCCCGGGAGCTGCACGACGTGGTCGCCCACCACGTGAGCGTGATGGGGGTGCTGGCCACCGGTGCGCGCCGGGTGCTGCGCCGCGACCCGGACGCCGCGGACGAGGCGATCGCCACCATCGAGGACACCAGCCGGGTCACGCTGCGCGAGATGCGCCGCCTGCTGGACGTGCTGCGCACCGACGCGGAGCCGGCGGCGGAGCTGGCCCCGCAGCCCGGTCTGGCCGGGATCGAAGCGCTGGTCGAGCAGGTGCGGGAGGCGGGTCTGCCGGTGACCCTGCACCTGGAGGGCACGCACGGGCCGGTGGAGGAGGGCGTGTCGCTGACGATCTACCGGATCGTGCAGGAGGCGTTGACCAACGCGCTCAAGCACGCCGGGGAGGCCACCGCGCAGGTGCGGCTCACCCTCTCCGACGGATGCCTGACGGTGGAGATCACCGACACCGGGCGCGGGCCGGGCCCGGGACCCGACCGGATCGGGCACGGCCTGGTCGGCATGCGGGAGCGGGTCGGCCTCTACGGTGGGACTCTGCGGACCGGTCCCCGACCGGGCGGCGGCTTCCGGGTGTCGGCCAGGATCCCGGTGGAGCCGGTCGGGGTCCCGGCGTGACCCGAAAACATCCCGGGCGGCGCCAGCGCACCAACCATCGCGAGGGCCACCGGGCCCGACGGCCCGACCAGCACGACAGGGAGACCTCATGAGCGACGGCGCGGCGACGGCGCGGCCGGTACGGATCCTGCTCGCCGACGACCAGCCGCTGCTGCGTACCGGCTTCCGGATGGTGCTGGGCACCGAGGAGGACCTGGACATCGTGGCCGAGGCGGGGGACGGCCAGGAGGCGGTGGAGCTGTCCCGGCGGCTGCTGCCGGACGTGGTGCTGATGGACATCCGGATGCCCCGGATGGACGGCGTGGCGGCCACCCGGGCCATCGTCGACGCCCGGCTGCCGGTGCGGGTGCTCATCCTGACCACCTTCGACCTGGACGAGTACGTGGTGGGGGCGTTGCGCGCCGGGGCGAGTGGCTTCCTGGCCAAGGACGTGCCGGCGGAGGATCTGGTCACCGCGATCCGGACGGTCGCCGCCGGGGAGGCGGTGGTCGCGCCACGGATCCTCAAGCGGCTGCTGGACCGCTTCGCCACCGTGCTGCCGGACCCGGCGGCCACCCCACCGAAGGCGCTCAACTCGCTCACCGAACGGGAGCGGGAGGTGCTGGTGCAGGTGGCGCGGGGGCTGTCCAACGCCGAGATCGCCGTGGCGCTGTCGGTCAGCGAGACCACCATCAAGACCCACGTCGGGCACGTGCTGACCAAGCTGGGGCTGCGCGACCGGGTGCAGGCGGTGGTGCTGGCGTACGAGTCGGGCCTAGTGCGCCCGAAGGCGTGAGGCGGCTACGTCGCGGAGCGTACGCGAGGGGTCGCCGGAGGGGCGACGGCGCGGTTGCCGTCGTCACCTACCGTCACAAAAGACGGCGCGGCGCGGTTGACCATGACGTGATGTCAGGTCCTGGCGTCGGTTCCGGCGCCGTCCCGGCGGGTGGAAACACGCTCGACCGGCCGCCGGCTCAGGGGCAACCCTGAGCCAGGCTCCGACTCAGGGGCAACCCTGAGCCAGGCTCCGGGCGGACCCGCAGCGGGAAATCCGCTCCGGGTCCGCCCCTGGGCGGACGGATCCGGCGGGCACGGCACAGAGGATGGGAGCAGCCCCACCGACCAGCGGGGGCGGCGGGGACACAAGTGATGCAGACGGAAGAGGTAGATGACGTGACCGCGACGGTAGGCCACCAGGCGCAGGCCGCGGCCAGGGCCAGCGACGTGTGGAAGGTGTACGGCAGCGGTGAGGCGCAGGTCGCCGCACTACGGGGGGTGAGCGCCGAGTTCGAGCGCGGCCGGTTCACGGCGATCATGGGCCCGTCGGGTTCGGGCAAGTCGACGCTGATGCACTGCCTGGCGGGGCTGGACTCGGTCACCCGGGGCACCGTGCACATCGGCGACACCACGGTGACGGGGCTCGGCGACGCCGGCCTGACGAAACTGCGGCGGGACAAGGTCGGTTTCATCTTCCAGCAGTTCAACCTGCTGCCGACGCTGACCGCCCAGGAGAACATCCTGCTGCCGCTGTCGATCGCCGGCCGCAAGCCCGACCCGGCCTGGTACGACACGGTGATCGACACGGTGGGCCTGCGGGACCGGCTGGGGCACCGCCCGGCGCAGCTGTCGGGTGGTCAGCAGCAGCGGGTGGCGTGCGCCCGGGCGCTGGTCGCCCGACCCGAGGTGATCTTCGCCGACGAGCCGACGGGCAACCTGGACTCCCGCTCCGGCGCGGAGGTGCTGAACTTCCTGCGCAACTCGGTCCGCGAGCACGGCCAGACCATCGTGATGGTCACCCACGACCCGACCGCCGCCGCGTACGCCGACCGGGTCATCTTCCTCGCCGACGGGCAGATCGTCTCGGAGCTGATCGAGCCGACCGCCGACACCGTGCTGGACACCATGAAGAAGCTCGACACGCCGGCCGAGGTGGCGAACTGATGTTCCGCGCGACGTGGAAGAGCCTGCTGGCGCGCAAGGTGCGCCTCATCCTCTCCGGCCTGGCCGTGGTGCTGGGCGTCATGTTCGTCTCCGGCGCGTTCGTGCTCACCGACACGCTCGGCCGCTCGTTCGACGCGGTCTTCGCCGACGCGTACGAGGGTGTCGACGTCAACGTCTCCGCCAAGCCGAAGATCGCCCTCAGCGAGACCGAGGGCGAGCAGGTGCCCGGGTCGCTCCCGGCCGCGACACTGGAGAAGGTGCGTACGGTCGGCGGGGTGGCCGAGGCCACCGGGATCGTTGCCGCCGACGGCGCGCGCCTGATCGGCAGCAACGGCAAGGTGGTCACCTCGTTCGGGCCGCCGCAGCTCGGCCAGAACTGGGTGGGCGAGGACGACCTGGTCAAGCTGCGTGAGGGCCGCGAGCCGCGCGCCGACGACGAGATCGTCGTCAACGGAGCGCTGGCGAAGGCGGCGAAGGTGAAGGTCGGCGACCGGGTGGGCGTGCTGACCCTGGAGCCGAAGAAGGAGTTCACCCTGGTGGGCGTCTTCGGTTACAGCGGTGACCGGGACTCCCTGGGTGGCGCCAACGAGGTCGCCTTCACCACCCCGGTGGCGCAGCGCCTGATGCTCGGCGAGCCGGACGTGTTCACCAACATCAGCGTGAAGGCCGCCGACGGGGTCGGCGAGGCCGCCCTGCGCGACGACATCGCCGGCGTTCTCGGCGGCGACTTCGAGGTCAAGACCGGCGAGCAGCTCTCCGCCGACGCCTCGGCCGGCCTGAAGGAGGGGCTGTCCTTCTTCAACAAGATCCTGCTCGGCTTCGCCGCGGTGGCGCTGCTGGTCGGCACCTTCCTCATCCTCAACACCTTCTCGATCATCGTCGCCCAGCGCACCCGGGAGCTGGCCCTGATGCGGGCCATCGGGGCCAGCGGTCGTCAGATCATCGGCTCGGTGGTGCTGGAGGCCGTGGCGGTGGGCCTGATCGCCTCCGTGCTGGGCCTGGGCGCCGGCATCGGGGTCGGCGCGCTGCTGGCGTACCTGTTCGGCAAGGTGGCCGGCGGGCTCGCCCTGGCCGGGATCGGTGTGCCGGCGGCGGCGGTGATCGGCGCGTTCTCGGTGGGTCTGGTGATCACCGTGGTGGCGGCGCTGCTGCCGGCGCTGCGGGCCTCGCGGATCCCGCCGATCGCGGCGATGCAGGACGTGGCCACCCCGGACCGCCCGCTGACCAAGGTGACGGTGGCCGGCGGGATCGTCACCGCGATCGGCGCCGGCCTGCTCTTCCTGGGGCTCAGCGGCAACGCCGGCGACAACACCCTGACCACCATCCTCGGCGGGGTGCTGTTCGCCTTCATCGGGGTGGCGCTGCTGACCCCGCTGATCAGCCGGCCGGTGGTGTCCCTGCTCGGGGCGCTGTTCGCCTGGTCGGTGCCGGGCAAGCTGGGCCGGCTCAACTCCGGCCGCAACCCGCGCCGCACCGCGATCACCGCGGCCGCGCTGATGGTCGGCATCGCACTGGTCACCGGCGTGACGGTGATCCTCGACTCGGCCAAGGGCAGCATCAGCGCGCTGGCCGAGGACCAGATCAAGGCCGAGCTGGTGATCTCCGGGGCGCAGAGCGGCCCGCGCCCGCCGAGCTTCGACCCGGCGGTGCTGGACAAGGCGGCGGCCATCCCGGGGGTGCAGATGGTCGACGGCGAGTACGGCGACATGGCGGTGGTCAACGGCGAGCGCACCTGGGTGGCGGCGTCAAGCAACGTCGCCGCGCTGGAGCGGATCTTCGGGGCGAAGGCCACCGCCGGTGACATCAGCCGGCTGGGGCCGGACCAGATGCTGTTCAGCTCCGACACCGCGAAGTCGCGCAACCTCTCGGTCGGCTCCCCGGTCACGGTGCAGCTGTCCCGGGGCGAGGCCCGCACGTACACGGTCAGCGGGATCTACGAGAGCTCGCAGCTGACCAACCCGGTGGTGCTGCCGCCGCAGGCGGCGCGGGACTTCGCCATCCCGCAGCCGATCCAGGGCTTCCTGCAGCTCGCCCCCGGCACCCAGGTCGCCGACGTGCAGCCGCAGGTCGAGACGCTGCTCGCGGACAGCCCCGAGGTGTCGGTGGCCGACCGGGCCGCCTTCATCAAGCAGCAGACCAGCATGCTGGACACCCCGCTGCAGATGATCCAGATCCTGCTGGCGCTGGCCATCGTGATCGCGGTCCTCGGCATCATCAACACCCTCGCCCTGTCGGTGCTGGAGCGGACCCGGGAGCTGGGCCTGCTGCGGGCGATCGGGCTGCGCCGGGCGCAGACCATGCGGATGATCACGGTCGAGGCGGTGGTGATCTCGATCTTCGGCGCGCTGCTCGGCGTGGTGGTCGGCACCGGCCTCGGCGCGGCGGTGGTCCGGGCGCTCAAGGACGAGGGCATCACCGACCTGGTCCTGCCCTGGGGCCAGATGGGGGTCTTCCTCGGGCTGGCCGCGATCATCGGGGTGATCGCCGCGGTGCTGCCCGCGGTGCGGGCCGCGCGGATCAACGTGCTGGGCGCCATCGCCCACGACTGACCCGACGCACTCCACGACGAGGGGCCCCGCCGGTCGGCGGGGCCCCTCGCGCGTGGTCAGGCCAGCGGCTCGCCGAGCAGCGCGGCCAGCAGCTCCAGGTCCGCCGCCGTCAGGCTCTCCAGCTGGTGTACGCCGTCGATCGGCGCGATCGGCACCTCCGCCGGCACGGCCAGCACCGCCGCACCGGCGGCGAGCGCGCTGGCCACTCCGGTCGGCGAGTCCTCGATCGCCACGCACCGGCCGATCGGCACGTCCAGTAGCCGGGCCGCGGTGAGGTACGGCTCGGGGTGCGGCTTCGCCGAGTCGACCTCGTCGCCGCAGACCACCGCGTCGAAGCTGTCCCGCCCGAGGGTGTCCAGGGCCACCTCGACCAGCGGACGCCCGCTGGAGGTGACCAGCGCGGTGGGGATGCCGGCGGCGCGTACCGCCCGGAGCAGGGCCAGCGCCCCGGGACGCCAGCGCAGCCCGGTGCGGAACAGCTCCAGGATCCGGGCGTTGATCCAGTCGATGCTGACCTGCGGGTCCCGCTCCGGCTGGCCGAGGTCGTCGTGCACGATCCGCATCGACTCGGCCATGCTCGTGCCGATCACGGCATGCCGCGCCGCGTCGGAGAGCGTGCCGCCGTACTCGGCCGCCAGCTCACGCAGCGCGACGTCCCAGAGCTTCTCGCTGTCGACCAGGGTGCCGTCCATGTCGAAGAGCACGGCGGCGGGGTGTGGGCTGCTCAGCGGGGGCCTCCTCCGGCTTGGGGTGGTGTCGGAGCGATCCTCTCAGCCCGACCCGGGCCGCCCGCCGCCCTCCCTGCCGAAGGTGACCTGGCCGATGCCGATCAGCCGAGGTCGCAGGCGTCCCACTTGCCGTCACGGCAGACCAGGTCAGACTCACCCTGCCGGTGCACCACCAGGGTCGCGTACTGCTGCTCCGAGCAGCCGAACCGGACTCGGTTCAACCGGCCGCCGACGGCCCAGATCGACACCGTACGGTCGGCGAACTGCCACGACAGGCAGCGATCGTCAAACGGCTGAGCCGCGTCCGCCCGGAACCTGATCGGCTTCGACTCGACCCTGGCGCGCCGCTTCGACCCGTGCTTGCCGAGATTGCCAGCACGGATGTTGGCCTTCAGGGTGGCGTACGCGCCGGCAACCTTGCGGGCAACGTGGATCGCCGGCTGGGCCGACAGCCAGTTCGCCGGTCGCATCACAAACGACGTTGCTCCGTTGTGGACGGTCCGGGATACCGTCAGGTCGGTAGCGCTACCGCGAGACCAGACCATCGATCTTCTGTGAGGGCATCTCATTCAGGTCTGGTCTCATACACGCTGGTTGGTGCCCTGCTGGTCGCCCGCGGCGCCGCCCGTGCCGCAATCGCTTCCCATCCAGCCCGTGATCGTTGGCGGCTCAGCTGTAGTCGCCCCGGCGTGTCGACTAGCTCAGCTGCCAACGTTCCAGTCGTAAACGGGCGCCATCCTGCCGCGACCATCAACCCGAAACAGACACACCATCACGTACCTGAACGGGATGCCCTCTAGAAGCATGAGCATGGATGACCTGACCGGCGCGCAGTGGCGTACCAGCACCCGCAGCAGTTCCAACGGCGGAGCGTGCATGGAGGTCGCCGACAACCTTCCCGGCGTCATCCTGGTCCGCGACACGAAGGACCGCGAGGGCGGGACCCCTGGCCTTCAACCACGCGGCTTGGCGCGCGTTCGTCGCTCAGATCGCCGTGCGGTCCTGACCCATCGGTGTCCGGCTCGGCCCGGCGGCTCCGACGTCCCCGGAGAAGGCCCATCCGAGGGTCGGCCGAGAGGAGTGACGCGTGAAGTACATGATCATGCTGTACGGCTCGCAGCGGGACTACGCCGCGATGGCGGGCCGACCCGGCGACAACCCGCCGCCGATGTCGCCGGAGCAGGTCGCGGCGATGCACGCCCACATGGAGGCGGTGCACAAGGAGATCGCGGAGTCGGGCGAGCTTGTCGACGGCCGGGGGCTGACCGCTCCGGTGCACGCCCGGCGGGTCCGGTTGCGCCAGGGTGCACCCGTGGTCACCGACGGCCCCTACCCGAAGACGCAGGAGGTGCTGGCCGGATTCACGATCGTGGAGTGCCGCAGATCGAGGCGCTCTACGCGGTGCTCATGGACCTGTCCGACAACCCGGTGGTGGCGCTCAACCACGCCGTGGCGGTGTCCATGGCCCGGGGCGCGCCCGCCGGGCTCGACCTGCTCGCCGCGCTGGCGGCCGACCCGCGGATCGCCGGTGACCCACGGCTGCCCGCCGCCCGCGCGCACCTGCTGGAACGCACCGGCGACGTCGACGCGGCGCGGGCGGCGTACGAGGAGGCGGCGCGGCGGTCGATGAACCTGCCGCAGCAGCGTTACCTGTACGCCCGCGCCGCCCGCCTGGCCGGCGCCGACTGAGCTGGTCTCACCACTGCCCGCCGGGCACCAGCACCCTCGTGACGTCCGGCAGCGTGGTCAGCACCCGACGGTTCCCGCCGCCCGGCTCGACGGCGACCAGCTCGGTACGCCCCGGCGTCCGGCGCGTCAGGACAACGTCCGCGCCGACGATCCCCTCGAACAGCTCCGCGGAGCCCTTCTCCGCCGGGGCCAGGTCCACCCGTCCCGCCGACTCGCCGGTGCGGACGTCCACGCCGACCAATGCGCTCGCCGGCCACGCTGGCGCCCCCTCCGGCTGGTCGGATGGCTCCAGGTCCGACCGGCCCACCTGCACCCAGATCCGGGCCGGCGTCCCGCCGCCGTGCAGCAGCGGCACGATCGCGTTGAAGGACTCGCCGGGACGGAGCTGTCCGGGCCGCAGCACCGGCACGTCCCGGGTGGCGCTGGTGTCGAGGTCCCGCACCGTGACGGCCAGCCGCGGTGGCGCCGTGGCGTCCGGGGCGGACGGCTCCAGGTCGACCAGGACGAGGTGTCGGCCGTCGACGAGGGTGACCGCGTCGGTCAGCGGGGTGCCCGCCACGTCGAGCCGGCGCAACGCCCCGTTGCCCGTCGAGAGCACCGCGAAGGCGCGGCTCGACCGGGACAGCTCGGCGAGCACGACCGAACCCGAGTCGGTGGACCAGCGCCACAGCTCGTACCCGGTCGGCACCGCCCGCTCCGTCGTGCCGGCCAGGTCCCGGATCCACCACCGGCCGTCCCGCCGGACAGCCAGCCACCGGCCGTCCGGGGACAGCGACTGGTGCACCGGGCCGAGAGTGGCCGGGGTGCGTCCGGCCCGGAACTGCCCGCCGGAGCGGGTGACCAGGTGGATGTCCCGCTGCCGGAAGGTGCGGGTCGCCTCGTCGAAGTCGCCCGGCAGCTCGACCTCGTACAGAAAGGCCGCCGGGCCGACCTCCCGGTCCGTCGGCAGATCCGCCAGGGTGGGCGGCGGACCCAGCCGGGTCGGCAGGCCGGCCAGCACGTCCCGTGGCGCGACGGCAGGGGTGGTGGCCTCCGCCGGCGGGCCGTCGGTGCTCGTCCGCCAGCCCAGCACACCGGCCGCCCCGCCGACCAGCACCCCGGCCAGCAGCACCGCGAGCCACCCGCGTCCGAGTGCCCGTCGCGGCGTCTGTTCCTCCACCGTGGATTCCATCCCGGTGCCCCCCGTTCCGGGCCGTCGCTGCCCCGGCCAGCGAAGCCGAGGCGAGCGCCGCCCGTCAACAGCGTCGCGTGATCCGACGCACGATGTCGACCTGATCGAGACCGGTCAGGGTCGCGGCTCGGGTTCCACCCGGAACACCGGGTGCCGGGCGGCGACCGCCTCGAACTCCGCGAGCGGGGCGCGCCGGTCGACTGGCAGGTGCGGTCGGGCGCCGGGGGCGAGGTCGAGGTAGCGGCGCAGGATCGGGGCCCGCCGCGCCACGTCGACCTCCCGTAGTAGCACGCGCTCCCGCCCGCCGTGGCGCAGCACCGCCCGCCCGCCGGCCGCCCGCACGTTGCGTACCCAGTTGGCGTTCTCGCCAAGCATGGACACCAGGTAGCGGGCACCGTCGACGTCGGCCACCACCACCGGCACGGTGACGGTCCGGCCGGTGCTCCGGCCGCGTACCTCCAGGGTGACCGCGCGGCGTGGGGCGAGCACCCCGGTGGCGAACTGCGCGGCGTCCATCCGGTTCATCGCCCGGGCCAGCCGGCCGGGCCGGTCGCCGGGGTACATCCGGCGCTTGACCTCGTACAGCAGCTCCACGACACGGCGCACGGTCACCTCCCAGGTCCACCGTCGAGTCTGCACGCCGCCGGCCGGTGGGTGCAGGGGCGTTGGTCCCGGCCCGACACGCCGGCGGCCCGGCGATGGGGTGGCGGCCGTACCGGGTGGCGATGACGGTCGCCGGAACGGCAGCGTGATCCCGTCCCGGTCGAGCACGGCGATGTAGTGGCCGAGCAGGCCGGGGAACCGGCGCGGGGGCAGGCGCAGCACGGCGGCGTTGCCACGGGCGTGCAGGTCGACCTCGGTGCGTTCCACCCGCCGACCGTAGCCGCCGTCACCCGTCCGCGAGGACCTCCCGAAGGCGGGCGGCAAACCGCTTCGGGTCCTCCACGAAGCCGATGTGGCCGCCCGGGAACATCGTCGGCGCGGTGCCGAGCGCCTCGGCCAGCGCCCGGGACGTCCGGTCGCAGACCTGGCCGGTCGACTCCTCCCCCAGGCCGACCACCACCCGGGTCGGGCCCTCGCGCAGGGCGGCGATGTCCGGCTGGAACCGAGTGGTGCCACCGATCATGTGCACGTACTGGAAATGCTCGTCGGCGGCGGCCTGCGGATCGGGGTCGCCCCCGAACATGGCCTGGACGACCTCCTCGGGCAACTCGATGTTCGCGGTGGCGAGGAACTGCCGCCCGGCGCCCAGCCGGTCGCCGGCGACATACGTGGCGACCATGGCGTCCTCCCGGGCCAGGAGTTCCGCGCGGTCATCCAACAACCCGAGCAGCGGCGGCTCATGGGCGATGACCGTGTGCGCCCGCCCCGGGTGGGCCTGGGCGAGGGCGAGGACGGTCACCGCGCCACCGCTGGAACCGAGCACGGCGGCCGGGCCGGCGTCGAGGTGGGCGATCAGCCGGGCGACGTCGTCGGCGCGCAGCTGCGGGGTCGAGTCCTGGTGCGGGTCGTGCAACGGGCTGCGGTTGATGCCGCGCGGGTCGGTGGTGAGCACGGTGTGGTCGGCGGCCAGCAGGTCGGCCAGCGGCGCGAACGCCCCGGCGTCCATCGGGGCGGCGACCAGCGCCACCAGCGGGCCCCGTCCGCGGACCTCGTAGTGCAGTCGCCCGTCGGGGACCTCCAGGCTCGCGGTGGTGGCGGGTGCGGTGGATGTGGTGCTCATCGGGTCCTCCCGGGTCGTGGCGTGCGCGCGTTCAGGGTGGAGACTTCCGTCATACGGCAGAATCGTCGCTCGTGAGGGTGATTTCTCCGCGCGTCGCCGACGACGCCCGCGACGCCGGGCTGGACCGGGCGCGCGAGGGTGACCAGGCCGCGTTCGCCGACCTGGTGGCGCCGTTGCGCCGGGAGCTGCACGCGCACTGCTACCGGATGCTCGGCTCCGCCCACGACGCCGACGACGCCCTGCAGGAGGCGCTGCTGCGGGCGTGGCGCGGGCTGCCGCGCTTCGAGGGGCGCAGCTCGGTGCGCTCATGGCTGTACACGGTGGCCACCCGCACCTGCCTGGACGTCGTGGCCGGCCGCGCCCGCCGGGCGCTTCCGGTCGACCTCGGCCCGGCCAGCGACCGGGCGGTCCTGGACAGCGCCCCGGCGGGCCATGTCGCCTGGCTGGGCCCGTACCCCGACGCCGGGCTCGCCGACGGTCCGGCCGCCCCCGACGTACGCTACGAGCAGCGCGAGGCCGTCGAGCTGGCCTTCGTCGCCGCCCTCCAGCACCTTCCCGGCAACCAGCGGGCGGCGCTGCTGCTCTTCGAGGTGCTGGGCTTCTCCGCCGCCGAGATCGCCACCATGATGCACACCTCGGTCACGTCGGTGAACTCCGCGCTGGCGCGCGCCCGGCGACTCGTGGCCGACCGGGTGCCCCCGGCCAGCCAGCGGCAGACCTTGCGCCGCATCGACGACGCCCGGCTCCGGGAGATCGTCACCGGCTACGCGACCGCCCTGGAGGACGGCGACACCGACGCCCTGGTCGCCCTGCTGACCGAGGACGTCACCTGGTCGATGCCGCCGCTGCCGCAGTGGTACCGGGGCCTGACGGCGGTCACCGACTTCGCCCGCGAGCTGCCGATGACCCGATGCGGGAGCTGGCGGCACCGGGCGACCAGCGCGAACGGACAGCCGGCGGTGGCGTCGTACCTGCGCCCGGAGGACGCCGGGCCGTACCTGGCCTGGTCGATCAACGTGCTGACGCTGCGGGACGGGCGGATCGCCGAGATCACGTCGTTCCTGGGGGCCGAGCACTTCGCCGGCTTCGGGCTGCCCGACTCGCTGCCACCGGTCAGCGCGGGCGGCAGCGACCAGCAGCCCCGGTGACCGGGGCGGCGGGAACTCGCCACCGTCCCGCCGGTGACGCCGGCCGCTGGGCACCTACCCGAGGCGGCCGAGGAAGCCCAGCACCCGTTCGGTGAGCAGCGAGGCCGCCGGCTCGTCGTAGGAGGGCAGGCTGCTGTCGGCGAACAGGTGCTGCGGACCCGGGTACAGGAACAGTTCAGCGTCCGGGGCCGCCGCGACGAGGGCACGGGCCGCGTCGAGGTCGCCTTCGTCGACGAAGAACTCGTCGGCGTCCATCCCGTGCACCTGGACCGGCACACCGGGCGGCCACTCCCCGCCGAACTCGGACGTCGGGAGGCAACTGTGGAACAGCAGGGCGCCCTTCGCGCCCGGCCGGGTCTGGGCCAGCAGTTGCGCCGGCATGACCCCGAGCGAGAACCCAGCGTAGACGAGGTCGTCGGGCATCTCCTCGGCGGTGAGCCGCCCGCGTTCCAGGATCACGTCAAATCCGACCTCCCGGGCGTAGTCGAGGCCCTCGTCCAGGGTGTCGAAGACCTTCCCGTCGTACAGGTCCGGGGTGTGCACCGTGTGCCCGGCTTCCCCCAGCCGGTCGGCGAAGTCGCGGACCCCCGATGTCAGCCCGTGCGCGTGGTGGAACAACAACACCTCAGCCATGCCACATCCCTCCCAGGGGTTTCCTCGTGCTCGACGTACAGGATGATGCCCCGAGCGCCCGACATTCTCGCGAGACGGCCCTGTCACCTTGCCGCCGTGCGGAAGGAAATCCGGCGGACCTGCGCGACACCGCGGAGGTACGGCGACGCTTCCCGAGGCTCATGGCGTACCTGGACGAGAACAGCTGGATCGCGCGCCCCTGGGACGACCGATAATCAGGGGCGCCGGCGCGGGGCTCAGCGGTACGGTCCGGCGATGGATGACGCGGACGGATACTTCGGCGAAGCGGTGGCGGCGGCCTACGACGACCCGACGACGGAGATGTTCGATCCCGCCGTCGTGGCGACCACGGTGGACGTGCTGGCCGAACTCGCTGGCTCCGGCCGGGCCCTCGAACTGGGCGTCGGGACCGGACGCGTCGCGCTGCCGCTGGCCGCGCGCGGCGTGCCGGTACACGGCATCGACCTGTCCCGGGCGATGGTCGACCGGCTGCGCGCCAAGCCCGGCGGCGACGCCATCGGCGTGACGATCGGCGACTTCGCCACCACGCGGGTGCACGGGACGTTCTCCGTGGCGTACCTGGTCTTCAACACCATCATGAACCTGACCAGCCAGGAGGCCCAGGTGGCCTGCTTCCGTAACGTCGCCGCGCACCTGGCACCCGGCGGCCGCTTCGTGATCGAGGTGCTGGTCCCCGAGCTGCGCCGGCTCCCGCCCGGCCAGAACGTGGTGCCCTACCACGTCTCCCCGACCGGATGGGCGTTCGACGTCTACGACTTCGCCACCCAGGCGACGAGCTCCAACTATGTACGGATCGTCGATGGTCGCGGGGAGTACCGGTCGATTCCCTTCCGGTACGTGTGGCCGGCGGAACTCGACCTGATGGCCCAGCTCGCCGGGCTGCGGCTGCGGGACCGCTGGGACGGGTGGAGTCGGGAGGCGTTCACCAGCGAGAGCCGCCAGCACGTCTCGGTCTGGGAAAAGCCCGCCAACTGACCGTCTCGGCCACCTCCTGGCCGTCGAAAGTCCCGACGTCTGTGCGGTGCCACCGGCTGCGGCGGCGCTTCCCTCCCCACCCGATCGTCAGATCGTATGCGGGACGGGCTCGGTCGCGAGTATTCGGGTGCCGGCGATCAGATCGTGCAACGCGGTATGGTCATCCCGCACGAACATCAACGTGACGGTCAGCGCCACCATGGCGTACGTGGCGCTGATCGGCAGCCAGGCGTTGGCCGGACTCACCATGGTTGCGGCGCCGGGGCTGGACAGCAGCGCCACCACACCGAGGTGCGCGAGTTGCCAGGGCATGAGCTTCACCGCGTTGCGCGCTGCGATACGTGCCGGGTGGGCGCGCTTTCCCTGAGGGCCGAGAACCCGGAGACCGGCCCGCCGTTTGCCCCAGGTGGCGCCTGCGGCGCTGGACTCTGTGGCGGTCAGGTAGAGCCAGACAGGAACTACCGACGCCACGAAGGCGACGAGGTCCGGGTGATCGTCCCAGACTGCGAAGCCGGCGAGATACAACGGGACGAACAGGGCCGCAAGGACCGCCAGCCAGCTCAGCATGACGCAGTAGTCCAGGAGTGCGGCGAGCAGACGACGCTTCATCACCACGTCCTTCTCTCCCGGTCGTTCACCAGCAACACGATCGATCCGCACCGCATGCCGGTGCGGCTGGTCATCGCGGCCCACCAGCCGGTGGATCCCGATGTGCACCCGCCGTCTCATCGTTCAGTACGTAGCGGAGAAGATGAGCCGTGCTCGGGTCAGGATGGGCAAGTACACCACGGCGAGGTTGGGCTGGCGACGGCGGCGCCCGCACCGATCAGCGATGACATCCGTGACCTGGTTCTGCGGCTGGCCGCGGAGAACCCGGGATGGGGGCACCGGCGCATCCAAGGTGAAAGTTCACGCCGGCGTTCGACGCCGTGTTCGCCGCCGAAGGCATCGACGTGGTGAACACCCCGCCACACACGCCTCGGGCGAACGCGTACGCGGAACGCTTCGTGCGCAGCGTCCGGGTCGAGTGCACCGACCGGGTCCTGATCTACAACGAACAGCACGCCCGCACCGTGCTGCGCGACTACGAGGACCACTTCGTCCGGCACCGGCCCCACCAGAGCCTGAAGCGACATCCACCCGACTACGACCCCGACGCGGTCGTCGCGATCGACAAGCCGATCCGGCGACGCCGTGTCCTGGGCGGCGCCATCAACGAATATCGCCGAGCCGCTTGATCCACCAGGCGAATCGCCAGCTCACAGCCTGAAACGGAGTTTGGCACGGTACAGGGCAAGCCACATCCGCATCGGCATTTGACTATGACCGTGTCCACGGTGGCAGTACGCCTTGGAAGCGGGCCTGCCGCCGACCACCCCCAAGCTCTCGCCGACCTCGGCTGCGCCCTGCGCGCCTACCCGCCAGCTCACCAGCTGAGACTCGCCGTAAGAAGAAATTCTGCGTCATCGTGAACCGGTAGGCGCTGGAACGCAACAGAGAAGGCGATGGACGACGACGAGCTGGTCAGTGCCGTGGCGGGTGGTGACGATGGGGCGTTGCGGGAGCTGTTCTCGCGGCATGCGCCGTGGATGGCTGCCCGGCTGCGTGCGGTCCTGCCCGCCCCCGATGTGGAGGACGTGCTCCAGGAGACGTTTGTGGCGGTGTGGCGGGGTGCCGCGGGTTACCGGTTGGGGGGTGCCGGTGGCTGGCTGTGGGGGATCGCGCGGCGGCAGGCGGCGTTGTGGCTGCGCCGCCGGGGGCGCACCGACTTGCTCCTGCCCGCTCTGCTAGCGGCCGGCGAAGGCCAGCCGGTGGACCCGACGGAAGCGGCGTTGTTGAGAGCGGAACTCGCCGATGCTGTCGAGGCGCTTGGCCCGGAGGGCAGCCCGCAACGGGAGACGTGGCGGCTGATGTACGTCGAGGACCGGCCGGTGGCTGAGGTAGCTGAGCTGATGGGCGTTCCGGAGGGAACGGTGAAGAGCCGCGCGTACCAGATCCGCCGGCTGATGCGCGCCGCGCTGCGACGGCACGATTCGATGCCAGAGGGAGATAGGCGATGACCAGCGACCATGAGGTGGGTGCCGATCGCGTCTCGGCGCAGCGCCCGGCGCCGCGCGACGTCGACCTGGACCGTGTCTGGGTCGGGGTTGCCGCCGAGGTGTGGCGTCGCCGTCTGGGCCCGGTGGAGCGGCTGGCTGGCCGGCTGCTCCGCTCGCCGGGTCTGGCTCGGGCGTTGGTGACCACGCCGTCGCTGCTGCTCGGGTGGGTCGTCGCCACCGGGGTGGTGCTGCTGGCAGGGGTGCTGGCCACGCTGGAAACCGGGACGCCGTACGTCGCGCTTCTCGCGCCGGCGGTGGCCGCGGCGGGTATCGCGTACGCGTACGGGCCGGGGATCGACCCGGCCTGGGAGTTGTCGTGCAGCGTCGCGGTCAGTGATCGGCTGGTGCTGCTGGTCCGGGCGCTGGCGGTGTTCGGCCTGAACGCGGCGTTCGGGCTGGCCGCCTCGGCCGCGTCGGGCGTCGCTACGGCGGTCACGCTCGGCTGGCTGCTCCCGATGACCGCGGTGTGCGCGCTGGCGCTCGCCACGGCAACGGTTGCCCGGTCGGCGAACGTGGGAGTGGCGGCCGGCGTGGCCGGCTGGGTGATCATGATTTTGGCCGGCCAGGCGGCCACCGGGCGGATCAGCGCAGCGGTGACGACCTCGGTGCTGTGGCTTCCCTATCTGACGTTCGCCTGCTGCTGCGCGGCGATCGTGCTCTACACGACCCGGATCCCGAGAGGAACCTCATGAACGTCGCGACCACTGAACTGACCCGCCGGTTCGGCCGGACCATGGCCGTGGCCGGGGTGACCCTGGACGCCGGTCCGGGCGTGTACGGGCTACTCGGCCCGAACGGGGCGGGCAAGACCTCGTTGCTGCGGATGCTGGCGACGGTGATCCCACCGTCCTCGGGCCGGATACGGCTACTCGGTCATGATCCCGACATCTATCGGCAGCGCCGGCAGATCCGGCGCAGGCTCGGCTACGTACCGCAGAACCTCGGGTTCTACCCGGGGTTCACGGTCGTGGAGTTCGTCGAGTACTTCGCGCTGCTCAAGGAGATGCCGTCAGCGGAGGTGCACCGCGCGGTCGCCGCCGCGGTCGAACGCGTGGGCCTGGGCGACAAGGCGAAGGCGAAGCTGCGTACCCTATCCGGTGGGATGCTGCGCCGGGTGGGGATCGCGCAGGCGATCGTCAACGAGCCCGAACTGCTGCTGCTGGACGAGCCGACCGCCGGGCTGGACCCCGCGCAGCGGGTCGCGTTCCGGGCCCTGCTGCGCGACCTCGGGCAGCGCGCCACCGTGATCGTCAGCACACACCTGGTCGAGGACGTCGGCGCCGCCTGCACCCAGGTCGCCCTGATGGACCGCGGAAAGATCGTTTTCCACGGCACGCCGGACGAACTGACCGCCCGCGGCGTCGGAACCACGGCGGCGGGAGATGCCCCGCTGGAGCGCGGATACAGCGCAGTACTCGCGGAGACACGCTCATGACCGCCACGCCCGTCACGCAGGTGCCCACCAGGCCGGCGCGGGCCCGCCGCGTGCCGCTGGCGGCAGCCGGGCGGCTGCTGCGACTGGAGCTGCGCCGCAACGTGATGCTGTGGATGCTTCCGATCGTCGCCGCGCTCTTCTGGTTGATCACGTACCGGCCGGCCATGGCGTACCCACCATTGTGGAACGTCCGCGCGATGACCATGCAGACCACCGCCCTGGCGATCTTCGTGCCCACAGTGGTCGGCGTCGCCGCCTGGCTGGCCTCGCGGGAGGCCCGCCACGGCATGACCGACCTTCTGTCCGGCACCTCCCGGCCGAGGTGGGCCCGCCAGCTCGCCACCTGGGCCGCCACCACCTGCTGGGCGCTGGTCGCGTATCTGGGCTGCGTGGCTGTCCTGTACGCGGTCACCGCTCGGCAGGGCGCCTGGGGCGGCCCGCTGTGGTGGCCGGCCGCGGTCGGCGCCGCGAGCCTGCCCGCATTCTCCGCGCTCGGATTCGCCGCCGGGGCGCTGCGCCCCAGCCGGTTCACCACACCACTGGTCGCCGTCGCCGCATTCCTCGCGCTCGAACTCACCGCGCAGTTCATCCACGGCGACCACTCACCCTGGCAGGTATCCCCACTGGTCGCCGGCCCCTGGGAAAACGGCGCAGACCCGGGCGTCGCCACGTTCTACCCCTACCTGCCCGACCTGCCCATCGTCCAGCTGATCTTCCTCACCGGCCTCACCACGGCGCTGCTCGGCGTCCTGGGCCTGCCCGCCGGCTCCGGCGGCCGACGGCTACGCCGCTCCGCCGCCGCCCTCACCACGGCCGGCCTGCTGGCCGCCATCACCGCGACCACACTGGCCGGCACCGGCCGGCTCGACCCCCGCGGCATGATCGCCATCCCCGCCCTGCACAACCCCGCCGACAACCGTCCCGTCCCCTACACACCCGTGTGCAGCGACACCCCGATCCCGATCTGCGTGCACCCCGCCTACAGCGTCCACCTGCCCACCGTGACCGCCGCACTCGAACCGGTACTCAGCGAACTGGCCGGCCTGCCCGACGCGCCGGTCCGCATCAACCAAACCGCCGCGACCTATCGACAAGAATCGGGCAACGGCGTCAGTATCAGCAGAGCCGGCCCGGCCATGAGCGACACCCCGCCAACGCTCCACATACTCCTCCCCATCCAACTGGCGCGTCCGGTAGCCACCGACGTACTAACTGCCGAGCTGTGGACGAATACCGCGCGCGACATCCTCTACAACGTCATCGGCGGCGACCGCCGGGAGAAGACCGAAGCGCAACAGGCGGTCGCCGAGGCCATCCTCAAGACCTCCACCCTCCCGCCCGGTACCCGGACCGCCGCCGCCGCGCAACGGTTCGCCGCCCTGTCACCGGCTGCCCGGCACGCCTGGCTCACGTCTCACGTGGCCGCGCTGCGGGCCGGCCAGATCACCCTCGCGGAGTTGCCATGACCGCCGCCGCAGCAGGCAAGCCGCCGGCAGGATCCGCACATGCCGGCCTACGCCTGGCATGGCTGCATCTGACCAGCCGCCGCGTCCCAGCGGCCCTGGCCGCGATCGCGGTCTGCGCTGTCGCATTACGGATCGCGCTGCACTGGCAATGGAACGCCTACGGCGCACTCCAACTCCCACTGATCTTCGAAGCCGGATGCGCCGCCGTCATCGCCGCCACCACCGCCAGCCCGTTCGGCGAACCGGAACGCGCCACCGGCCGATGGCTGCCACTCCTGCGACTGGGCACAGCACTGACCCTGACCGCCGCTGCAGCCGGCGCGCTGGTCGCCGCGGGAACCGGCGCCCACCTCGCCGGCGGCGCCCTGGACGTGCTGCGCAACCTCGCCGGACTTGTCGGCATCGGGCTACTGTGCGCCGCCCTCCTCGGCGGCGCACTCACCTGGACCGCCCCCACCGCCTACCTCATGATCGCCATCTACGCCCTCTACACCCAGTGGCACGGACCCGCACTGACCACACCCTGGATCTGGCCCGCCCGACCCCCACACGACATCGGCGCCGCCCTCTGCGCCGGCCTGGTGTTCATCACCGGCATGGCCGCCAACGCGCTATGCGGAGCCCGCGACGCCACCAACGAGCGGCCCGGAAGCCGGTGACGGCCTGGAGACGGCATGATCATGGTTCAAAGGCCCTCGCCGGGGGGGGGAAGGTGCAGGTCAGAGCACTTGCCCCGATTATTTGGCGTTGAAGTAGTTGGCCTCCGGGTGGTGCACCACGATCGCGTCGGTCGCCTGCTCCGGCACCAGCTGGAACTCCTCGGACAGCTGCACACCGATCCGCTCCGCCCCCAGCAGCTCCACGATCTTCGCCCGGTCCTCCAGGTCGGGGCAGGCCGGGTAGCCGAACGCGTACCGGCAGCCCCGGTAGTCGTTGCGCAGCAGGCCGGCCAGATCCGCCGGGTCGTCGTCGGCGACGGTACGGCCACCGGGCAGGGTCAGCTCCGCGCGGACCCGCCGGTGCCAGTACTCGGCGAGCGCCTCGGTGAGCTGCACGGACAGCCCGTGTACCTCCAGGTAGTCGCGGTACTCGTTGCCGGCGAACATCTTCGCGGTGTACTCGCTGATCGGCTGCCCGACGGTGACCAGTTGCAACGCCACCACGTCCAGCGCGTCGCCCTTGGGACGGAAGAAGTCGGCGAGGCAGAGCCGCCGCTCCTGCCGCTGGCGGGGGAAGGAGAACCGGGCCCGCTCCACCCGGGCGTTCTCGTCGAGCACCACCAGGTCGTTGCCCTCGGCGTACGCGGGGAAGTAGCCGTACACCACCGCCGCCTCGAGGATCTTGTCGGCGATCAGCCGGTCCAGCCAGTAGCGCAGCCGGGGCCGGCCCTCGGTCTCCACCAGCTCCTCGTACGAGGGGCCCTTGCCGCCCCGGGCGCCGCGCAGCCCCCACTGCCCGAGGAAGGTGGCCCGCTCGTCGAGCAGCGCCGCGTAGTCGGCCAGCGGCACTCCCTTGACCACCCGGGTGCCGAAGAACGGCGGGGTGGGCACCGCCACGTCGGTGGCCACGTCGGAGCGCACCGAGGCGTCGTGCAGCTCGGGCAGCGCCTCGGTGACCATCGTCCGCTGCCGCTCCCGACGGGCCCGCCGGGCGGCCAGGGCGGCCTCCCGCTCGGGGTCGACGACCGGCGCTCCGCCCCGCTTGGCGGTCATCACCCGGTCCATCAGGGACAGCCCCTCGAAGGCGTCCCGGGCGTAGTGGACCTGGCCGGGGAACATCGACCGCAGGTCGTCCTCGACGTACGCGCGGGTGAGCGCCGCCCCACCGAGCAGCACCGGCCAGCGTTCGGACACCCCGCGAGAGGCCATCTCGGCGAGGTTCTCCTTCATGATCACAGTGCTCTTGACCAGCAGGCCGGACATCCCGATCGCGTCGGCCCGGTGCTCCTCGGCGGCGTCCAGGATCGCGCTGATCGGCTGCTTGATGCCGATGTTGACGACCTCGTAGCCGTTGTTGGACAGGATGATGTCGACCAGGTTCTTGCCGATGTCGTGCACGTCGCCGCGGACGGTGGCGAGCACGATGCGGCCCTTGCCACCGTCCTCGGCCGTCTCCATGTGCGGCTCCAGGTAGGCCACCGCGGTCTTCATCACCTCGGCCGACTGCAACACGAACGGCAGCTGCATCTGCCCCGAGCCGAACAACTCGCCGACGACCTTCATGCCGTCGAGCAGGATGTCGTTGATGATGGACAGCGGGCTGCGCCCCCCGGCCATCGCCGCGTCCAGGTCGGCCTCCAGGCCGTTACGCTCGCCGTCGATGATCCGCCGCTTGAGCCGCTCGTCCAGCGGCAGCGCGGCCAGCTCCTCGGCCCGCCCCGCCCGCGCCGACGCGGCGTCCACACCCTCGAAGGCCTCGATGAACCGCTGCACCGGGTCGTACCCCTCGCGCCGCCGGTCGTAGACCAGGTCCAGCGCCACCTCCCGCTGCTCGTCGGGGATCCGGTTGACCGGAAGGATCTTGCTGGCGTGCACGATCGCGCTGGTCAGGCCCGCCTGCTGGCACTCGTGCAGGAACACCGAGTTGAGCACCTGTCGGGCGGCCGGGTTGAGCCCGAACGAGACGTTGGAGATGCCGAGGGTGAAGTTCACGCCGGGGTAGCGGCGGGCGATCTCCCGGATCGCCTCGATCGTCTCGATGCCGTCCCGCCGGGTCTCCTCCTGCCCGGTGGCGATCGGGAAGGTCAGCGCGTCGATGAGGATGTCGGAGCGGTCCATCCCCCACCGCCCGGTGAGGTCCTCGATCAGGCGGGCCGCGACCCGGACCTTCCACTCGGCGGTCCGCGCCTGCCCCTCCTCGTCGATCAGCAGCGCCACCACGGCGGCACCGTGCTCCTTGACGATCGGCATCACCCGGGCGTAGCGGGACTCCGGCCCGTCGCCGTCCTCGAAGTTCACCGAGTTGACCACGCACCGGCCGCCGAGCATCTCCAGCCCCGCCTCGATCACCGCCGGCTCGGTGGAGTCCAGCATGATCGGCAGGGTGGAGGCCGTGGCGAAGCGCCCCGCCAGCTCCCGCATGTCCTGCGTGCCGTCCCGGCCGACGTAGTCGACGCACAGGTCCAGCAGGTGCGAGCCGTCCCGGGCCTGGCTGCGGGCGATCTCCACGCACGCCTGCCAGTCAGCGGCGAGCATGGCCTCCCGGAACGCCTTGGAGCCGTTGGCGTTGGTCCGCTCCCCCACCATCAGCACCGAGGCGTCCTGGGCGAACGGCACCGGGTGGTAGATCGAGGAGACACCCGCCTCGTGCCGCGGCTCGCGCGGCACCGGGGTCGCGCCGTGCAGCCGCTCGGCCAGCACCCGGATGTGCTCCGGCGTGGTGCCGCAGCAGCCGCCGACCAGCGCCACCCCGTACTCGGCGACGAACCGCTCCAGCGCGTCGGCCAACTCCACCGGGGTGAGCGGGAAGTATGCCCCATCCGCCGTCAGCACCGGCAGGCCCGCGTTCGGCATCACCGACAGCGGGATCCGGGAGTGCTGGGACAGGTAGCGCAGGTGCTCGCCCATCTCGGCCGGGCCGGTCGAGCAGTTCAACCCGATCAGGTCCACGCCCAGCGGCTCGATCGCCGCCAGCGCCGCCCCGATCTCGCTGCCCACCAGCATGGTGCCGGTGGTCTCCACGGCCACCTGGCAGATGATCGGCACCCGCCGTCCCAGTTCCACCATGGCGCGCTTCGACCCGACGACCGCGGCCTTGACCTGGAGCAGGTCCTGGCAGGTCTCGATGATCAGCGCGTCGGCCCCGCCGGCGATCAGGCCGGCGGCGTTCTCCCGGTACGCGTCGCGCAGGCTGGCGTACGCGGTGTGCCCGAGGGTGGGCAGCTTGGTGCCCGGCCCGATCGAGCCCAGCACGAACCGGGGCCGCTGCTCGGTGCTGTACGCGTCGGCCGCCTCCCGCGCAATCCGGGCCCCGGCCTCGGCCAGCTCCCGGATCCGCTGCGGGATGCCGTACTCGCCCAGGTTGGCCAGGTTGGCACCGAAGGTGTTGGTCTCGACGCAGTCCGCCCCCGCCTCGAGGTAGGCCTCGTGCACCCCGCGCACCACGTCCGGACGGCTCACGTTGAGGATCTCGACGCAGCCCTCCAGCCCTTCGAAGTCGTCGAGGGTCAGGTCGGCGGCGTGCAACATGGTGCCCATCGCCCCGTCGGCGATGAGGATCCGGTCGGCCAGCACATCCAGCAACGAAGTCCGCACGGGTTCAGGTTAATGCGACGATGCCGGCATTGGTCATCGGCCGTCGCCGGTCCCACATTCTGCCGGCGGGAACGCACATCCCTTTCGTACCGTTTCGGCGGCATGGCGGCACGGCGGCCCGGCGCGGCCGACGGGCCGCACCTGGCGCCGCCACGTAGGCTGGCGGACGTGAAGGACATCTGGGACGCCACCATGCACGGGCGGAGGACCGGGTCGGCGCCCGGCGCCGTCCCCGACGAGCAGGGTGAGGTGACGGCGTGACCGAGTTCGACGGGCTGCCGGTGCTGCGGTCCCCGGTAGCGATCGCCGCCTTCGAGGGCTGGAACGACGCCGCGGACGCCTCCACCGCCGCCGTGGAGCACCTGGAGCAGGTCTGGCAGGCCCGCCCGGTCACCGAGCTGGACCCGGAGGACTTCTACGACTTCCAGGTCAGCCGCCCGACCATCATGATGGCCGAGGGTGAGACCCGTCGGGTCGAGTGGCCCACCACGAAGTTCATGGTGGCCAGCCCGGAGGGCACCGAGCGGGACGTGGTGCTGATCCGCGGCATCGAGCCGAGCATGCGCTGGCGCACCTTCTGCGAGCAGGTGCTGGAGATCTGCCACAGCCTGGAGGTCGAGCGGGTGGTGCTGCTCGGCGCGCTGCTGGCCGACGTGCCGTACACCCGCCCGCTGCCGATCAGCGGCAGTGCCTCCGACTCCGAGGCCGCCCAGCGCTACCAGCTCACCCCCACCCGCTACGACGGCCCGACCGGCATCGTGGGGGTGTTGCAGGACGCCTGCACCCGGGCCGAGGTCGACGCGGTCTCGTTCTGGGTGCACGTGCCGCACTACGCCAACAACCCGCCCTGCCCGAAGGCCACCCTCGCCCTGCTGCACCGGGTCGAGGAGGTGCTCGACCTGCCGGTGCCGATGGCCGACCTGGCCGAGGAGGCCGCCGAGTGGGAGCAGCGGGTGCGCGGCGCCGCCGAGCAGGACGCCGAGCTCGGTGAGTACGTCCGCGAGTTGGAGGAGCGGGTCGGCGACGCCGGCATCACCCCGTTGACCGGGGACGAGATCGCCCAGGAGTTCGAGAAGTACCTGCGCCGCCGGGGCGGTTCCGCCGGCCCCACGGCGGGCTCCTGGTAAGCGCCGCCCGTCGACTCATCGGCCCCGGACGTCCGCGTCCGGGGCCGATCTGCGTATGTCCGGGGTGGCGGCGGTCACCCCGTCTAGGGCATCCTAGGAACCTAGTGGCATGAGGAGGCGGGTGTGCAGATCAACCCGGGGGCCGCCGAGTTCCCGCACCGGCAGATCGCCGCGCAGCTCAAGGCCCAGGTGCGCCGCGGCGACTGGGGACCGGGCGAGCGGCTGCCGTCCATCCCGGCCATCGCCGAGATGTTCGGCGTGGCGAAGCAGACCGTGCAGCGCGCCGTCGACCAGCTGCGGGTCGAAGGCATCCTGATCACCAAACCCGGCTCCGGTACGTACGTACGGGGCACCCGACGCCGGCTCAACCGGCTCTCCCGGGGCCGCTACGGCGGCTTCCGGGGCTACCACACCGACCTGGCCGCCCGGTACCGTCAGCAGCTGGTGTCCGTCGGCCGCGCCCCCGCCCCACCGGAGGTCGCCGACGCGTTCGGGGTGCCCGACGGCACCGAGCTGCTCTGCCGCCGGCACCTGGTACGCACCGAGGACTCGCCGGTCGAGGTGGGCGCCTCCTGGTTCCTGCCGACCGACACCGCGGGCACCTCACTGGAGCGGGCCGAGGCGTTCGGCCGCCCGCTCTACCAGGAGGCCGAGGAGGCCACCGGCCGCCGGTACGTCTCGGCCACCGACACGATCAGCGCCCGCCAGCCCAGCCGGGAGGAGGCGGAGACCCTGCAGATCCGCCCGGACACCCCGGTGCTGCACCTGCTGCACGTCGCCCACGACGAGCGGCGCAAGCCGATCGAGGTCGCGCAGGCCACCTGGCCCGGCCCGATGACCACCCTCACCGAGGAGTACCGGATCCCCGCGCCGGCCCCGGAACAGGACCCCGACCCCGGCCTGGTGCTCGGCTGACCCGGGCCACCCGCGACGCCGCTCAAGGGACGGTTAGCTGCACGGGCGCCTGGACGAGGTGGTGTGCCTGGACTGCGGCAATCGTGCCGCGTCGGGAAACGACGAGGCGGCGACGGTGCGGCGGCCACCGTCGCCCGACCTCCATGATCCAGTCGCACTTTCCGACCCGACACGCCGTCCACGGTGTCGGAGATCGCGACTGGATCATGAGGCTGCGGCGGCCAGCGACGCCCGGGCGACCGGTGGCGGGCGGCCCCAGCCGGTCGGGCTCAGAGCCGGATGCCGAGCAGGGCGTCCACGGTGTCGGCGAAGAGGGCGGGCGCCTGCGGGTCGTCGCCGGCGCCGGCCAGGGCGCGGTCGGCCCAGTCGTCGGCCAGCGCGAGGGCGCCCGGGGTGTCCAGGTCGTCGCCGAGCCGGGCGCGTACGCCGGCCAGGAACGCCGCCCCGGACGGCCCGGCGGTCGCGGCGGCGGCCCGCCGCCAGCGGTCCAGGCGCCGCCCGGCGGCGACGAGGAGGTCGTCGGTCCAGGAACGGTCGGCGCGGTAGTGCCCGGACATCAGCCCCAGCCGCACCGCCATCGGGTCGACCCGGTCGGCCCGCAGCCGGGAGACGAAGACCAGGTTGCCCTGGGACTTCGACATCTTCTCGCCGTCCAGGCCGATCATCCCGGCGTGCACGTAGTGGGCGGCGAAGGGCGCCTCGCCGGTGAGCCGCTCGGCGTGCGCGGCGGAACACTCGTGGTGCGGGAAGAGCAGGTCGTTGCCGCCGCCCTGCACGTCGATCCGGTCGCCGAGCAGATTCAGCGCGATCACCGCGCACTCGATGTGCCAGCCGGGGCGGCCGGCGCCCAGCTCACCGCCGGGCCAGGAGGGCTCCCCCTCGCGGGCGCCGCGCCACAGCAGCGGGTCGAGCGGGTCACGCTTGCCGGCCCGGTCGGGGTCGCCGCCGCGCTCCGGAAGGATCTCCAGCATCTGCCCCCGGGTCAGGTTCGACTCGTAGCCGAACGCCGGGGCGGCGGCGATGTCGAAGTAGACGTCGCCGGTGCCGTCGTCCAGGCGGTACGCGGCGCCGTCCTTGACCAGGACGAGGACCTTCTCGGCGATGTCCGGGATCGACTCCACCGCGCCGACGTAGTGCGCCGGCGGGATGATCCGCAGCGCCTCCATGTCCTCCCGGAACAGCGCGGTCTCCCGCATGGCCAGGACCTTCCAGTCCTCGCCGTCGCGCGCCGCGCGCTCCAGCAGCGGGTCGTCGATGTCGGTGACGTTCTGCACGTACCGCACCGTCACGCCCGCGTCGCGCCACATCCGCTGCACCAGGTCAAAGGTGATCATGGTGGCGGCGTGGCCGAGGTGGGTGGCGTCGTACGGGGTGATGCCGCAGACGTACATGGTGGCCGTGCCGCCGGGCCGGCTGGGGTGGACGCGACGCCGCGCCGAGTCGTACAAGCCCAGTGACCCGCCGCCGCCCGGCAGCCGTGGCACCTCGTGTCCCGCCCAAGACTCCATGACCGTCAGCCTAACGATCCGTCAGGCGGTGGGCAGGCACCCCACGGGTGATCAACGCGACAACGGCTCACATGGGGGGCCAGGGCATCGCCGGCCAGTCCTGCGGCGGCTGCGGGTACCGCCCGGCCTCCCGCAGCCGGTCGATCCGCGCCGCCAGCTCGGCGATCTCCCCGACCGTCAGGTGGGCGGACAACTCCTCGCCCAGCTCGCCGGCCACCTGGCCGGCCAGCGCGTCGAGCATCTCCACCGCGTCCGGCGGCAGCCGCCGGCCGGCCCAACCCCAGAGGACCGTCCGCAGCTTCTCCTCCACGTGGAAGCAGACGCCGTGGTCCACCCCGTAGAGGCAGTCGTCCGGACCGACCAGCAGGTGACCGCCCTTGCGGTCGGCGTTGTTCAGCACCGCGTCCAGCACCGCCAGCCGGGCCAGCCGCGAATCGTCGGCGTGCGCCAGGGCGTACGCGGCGCCGTCGTCGTCGCGGGCCGCAGCGACCGGGAACCAGCGCGGCGGCACCGCGCCGGCGGGCACGAAGCCGACCAGCGGCTCGACGTCGGCCGGCTCGTCGATCCAGAGCTGGCAGGAACCGGGCCCGAACGGGCCGTCGCGCAGCACGGTCGGCGGCACCAGGTCCCACCCGGTGGCCCGGGAGACCAGGTAGGCGGCGACCTCCCGGCCGGCGAGGGTGCCGTCGGGGAAGTCCCAGAGCGGCCGCTCGCCACGCACCGGCTTGTAGACGCAGCGGGCCGTCCGCCCGTGCAGGGTCAGGATCCCGCGCAGCGTGGTGTTGGAGGCGTCGACCAGCCGCCCCTCCAGGGCGAGCTCACCGTCGCGCAGCAGCCGGAGCGCCGCGCTGCCGTCCTGGCGGGGCTGCAACTCCGACGAGGTCACCGGTGGTAACCGTTGTGCCGCGGGCAGAGGTGCCCGGCGGGGTCGAGCGGCTGGCCGCAGAGCGGGCAGGGCGGGCGGCCGGCGTTGACCACCCGGCGGGCCCGCTCGATGAACTGGCGGGTCGCCTCAGGGGTCAGCCGCACCCGGAGCCGGTCGAGGTCCTCGTCCGGCTCGGCGTCGTCATCGTCGTCGTCATCGTCGTCGCCCAGCTCGACCTCGACCTCCGCCTCGCCGGCGGCGATCGCCTCGATCACCACGGTCGCGCTGTCGACGTCGAAGGCCAGGCCGAGGGTGCCGACCCGGAACTCCTCGTCGACCGGGGTGTCCAGCGGGTCGTTGTCGCCGACGACGGCGGGCGCCTCGGGCAGGTCGACGCCGAACCGGCGCTGGGCCTCGGCGAGCAGCTCCTCCAGCTTCTCGGCGAGCAGGGACACCTGCACCTTCTCCAGCGCGACGCTGACCAGCCGGCCAGCGCCGCGCGCCTGGAGGAAGAATGTGCGCTCCCCCGGCGGCCCGACGGTCCCGGCGACGAACCGCTCCGGCGGCTCGAAGGCGTGCACCTGGTGGGTCATACCCACGACCCTATCCGGCGCACGGGAGCGTCGCGCACCGCACCGAGGGTCGTTCCGCCCAGGGCGGAACACCGCCGGCCGCCCGGGAGGGCGCCGGACGTGGCGGGCCGACTCACCCGGCGGCCCCCGCGCCACCGCCCACCGCGGCGTCCGAGTCGGTCGGCCGGGTCGCCCGCCGGCGCCGCCTACGCGGCGGCGGCACCAGCCCGGCGAGATCACCGCCGGTGTCGTTGAGCCGGACCAGGAAGGGCCGCAGCGGCGTGTAGCGGATCGCGGTGACCGACGCCGGGTCCGCGACGATGCGCTGGAAGAGATCCAGGTGTACGCCGAGCGCGTCCGCCACGATGGCCTTGATCACATCGCCGTGGCTGCACGCCAGCCAGACCGCCTCCGGCCCGTGCTCGGCGGTGACCGCGGCGTCCCAGGAGCGCACCGCGGCGACCGCCCGCGCCGCCATCGCCGCCATCGACTCCCCCTCGGGGAAGACCGCCGCGCTCGGGTGCTGCTGCACCACCGGCCAGAGCGGCTCCTTGGCCAGCATCTTCAGCGGCCGCCCCTCCCAGGCCCCGTAGCCGCACTCGATCAGGCCCTCCTCGACCACCGGCTCGACCTGCGGCAACGCCAGCTCCAGGGTCTGCCGGCAGCGGATCAGCGGGCTGGTCACCACCGTCGCCAGGGGCAGGCCGCGCAGCCGCTCGCCGACCGCGGCGGCCTGGGCCCGGCCGGTGTCGTCCAGCTCGACCGGCTGGCGGCCGGCCAGCCCGCCGTCGGCGTTCGCCGTGGTCCGGCCGTGTCGCAGAAGCAGAAGGGTCGCCACGAACACCACCCTAGGCGCAGGCCGGACACGCCACGGCCCCCGGCACGGGTGTCGGGGGCCGTGGCGGACGGGGCCCGGTCAGGTGGCGGTGATCGCGCCGGTGAGCAGCAGCGAGAGCACCAGCGTGCCGAGCGCCACCCGGTAGAGCACGAAGACGTACAGGGTGTGGTGGGCCACGTAGCGCAGCAGCCAGGCGATCGCGGCGTAGCCGATGGCGAAGGCGATCACGGTGGCCACCACCGTCTGCGCCACGCTCGGCACCGAGGTGCCCGGCGCGGCCGGCTCGAACACGTCACCGATGCTGAAGACCCCGGACATCACCACCGCCGGGATGGCCAGCAGGAACGAGTACCGCGCCGCCGCCTCCCGGGTGAGGTTGAGCAGCAGGCCGGCGGTGAGCGTGCCGCCGGAGCGGGACACCCCGGGGATCAGCGCCATCGCCTGGGCGAAGCCCATGACCACGCCGTCACGCAGCCGGAAGTTCGCCAGGGTGCGGGTCTGCCGCCCCCAGTACTCGGCGAAGGCGAGCACGAAGGCGAAGACGATCAGGGTGGTGGCGACCACCCACAGGTTGCGGGCCGTGTCACGGATCTGGTCCTTGAACAGCACCCCGAACAGCCCGATCGGAATGGAGCCGACGATGACATACCAGCCCATCCGGTAGTCGAGGCTGGAGCGCACCGAACGGTCCCGCAGGCCCACCAGCCAGGTGCGGGTGATCCGCCAGATGTCCTTGGCGAAGTAGATCAGCACCGCCGCCTCGGTGCCCAGCTGGGTCACCGCGGTGAAGGAGGCGCCAGCGTCCCGCTCGAAGAAGATGGCGGAGGTGATCCGCAGGTGCCCGGACGAACTGACCGGCAGGAACTCGGTGAGCCCCTGGACGATGCCCAGGACGATGGCCTCGACCCAGGTCACTCGCCGACCCCGGACAGTTCGAGGGCCTCGGCGACGGTGCGCAGCGTCTGCACGCCGCTGTCCCGGTCGGCGACGAACAGGGTGACCGAGAGGGTGGTCACGCCGGCCGCGGCGTACTCGCGCATCCGCTCGGCGATGCGCTCCTTCGGGCCGAGCAGCGAGGTGCGGTCGATGAACTCCATCGGCACCGCGGCGGCGGCGTCGCGCTGCCGCTTGGCCAGGTAGAGGTCCTGCACCTCGCGGGCGGCGTCGCCGTAGCCCATCCGGGTGGCGAGCTGGTTGTAGAAGTTCTGCTGGCGGCTGCCCATGCCGCCGACGTAGAGCGCGGCGTACCAGCGGACCAGCTCGGCGCAGGTGGCGATGTCGTCGCCGACCACCACCGGCACCGAGGGCACCACGTCGAAGCCGGCCAGCTCCTTGCCCGCCTTCGCCCGGCCGGCGCGCACCGAGGCGAGCTGCTCCTCGGCGAACTCCGGGGCGTAGAAGACGGCCAGCCACCCGTCGGCGATCTCGCCGGCCAGCTCCAGGTTCTTCGGGCCGACGGCGGCCAGGTAGATCGGGATGTGCTCGCGGGGTGGGTGGAAGCCCAGCCGCAGCGCCTTGCCGGGGCCGTCGGGCAGCGGCAGGGTGTAGTGCTCGCCGTCGTAGGCGACCTCCTTGCGGGCGACCGCCAGCTTCACGATGTCGACGTACTCGCGGGTGCGGGCCAGGGGCTTGGCGAACCGTACGCCGTGCCAGCCCTCCGAGACCTGCGGGCCCGAGACGCCGAGACCGAGCCGGAACCGGCCGCCGGAGAGCGCGTCGATGGTGGCCGCGGTCATCGCGGTCATGGCCGGGGTCCGGGCGGGGATCTGCATCACCGCGCTGCCCACGTCGATCCGCTCCGTCTGGCCGGCCATCCAGGCCAGCATGCTGGGCGAGTCGGAGCCGTAGGCCTCCGCCGCCCACACCACCGAATAGCCGAGCCGGTCCGCCTCCTGGGCAAGCGCCAGGTGGTCGGCGGGTGTGCTCCACGCCGTCTGGTAACCGAGGCTGAGCCCGAGTCGCACTGGTCCTCCCCCATCCGCACCACAGGTCGCACCAGGGTACGCAATGGCGACGGTGGGCCCGATCACCGGCTCACCCGGCCGGCCGGGTGGCCGGGCGGCCGGCGACCGGCCCGGGGCCCCGCCACGGTCGGATCGGCGACGCGACGGGCAGAGATGACGGGAGCGAGGATATCCGTGACGCCGGGTTCGAAATAAGGTTCACCCATGCAACAGCGACCGCTCGGCCGAAGCGGGCTGGCGGTTTCCCGGCTCGCGCTCGGCACCATGTCATGGGGCCGGGACACCGACGCCGACGACGCGGCCGCCCAGCTGAAGAGTTACCTCGACGCGGGCGGCAACCTCGTCGACACCGCCGACGTCTTCGGCGACGGTGAGGCTGAGGCGGTGCTCGGCTCGCTGCTGGGCGCCCTGGTGCCCCGCGACGAGCTGCTCATCGCCACCAAGGCGGGCCTGCGGCCGGGCATCGGCCGGCGACGCGACGGCTCCCGCGGGCACCTGCTGCGCACCCTGGACGCCTCGCTGCGCCGCCTGGGCACCGACCACGTCGACCTGTGGCAGGTGCACGGGTACGACCCGGACACGCCGCTGGAGGAGACCCTGGCGGCGCTCGACCACGCGGTGGCCAGCGGCCGGGTCCGCTACGTCGGCGTGTCGAACTTCTCCGGCTGGCAGACCGCCCGCGCCGCCGCGTGGCAGGCGGCCTGGCCGGGGCGTGCTCCGGTGGTCGGCGCGCAGGTGGAGTACTCGCTGCTGGAGCGGGGCGTCGAGCGGGAGGTGCTGCCCGCCTGCGCGGCGCTCGGACTGGGGGTGCTGCCCTGGTCGCCGCTCGGCCGCGGGGTGCTCACCGGCAAGTACCGGCACGGCCGACCGGCCGACTCCCGGGCCGCCTCGCCGCACTTCGAACGGTTCGTGGCCACCTACCTGGAGCCGCGCTGCTCCAGCATCGTGGAGGCGGTGGCCACCGCCGCCGGGGGGCTCGGCGTCTCGCCGATGGAGGTGGCGCTGGCCTGGATCCGGGACCGGCCCGGGGTCACCGCGCCGATCCTGGGCGCCCGCACGGTGGGGCAGCTCCTCGGCGCGCTACAGGTGGAGCGGATGACCCTGCCAGCGGAGATCACCACCGCGCTGGACGACGTCTCCGCAGTGCCGGTGGGCTACCCGGAACGCGACAGCTGACCGCCGGGCCGGCCGGGCTGTCAGCCGAGGTCGGGGCGGTCGCCGGGGATCTCCCGCACGGCGGCCAGGAAGCGGGCCTGGTCGTCGCGGGTGGCCGGGTTGACGATCCGGATCCACGAGCCGTCGTCGAAGTGCAGGGTCGCCGGGAACTGCATCAGCCGCGCGGACCCGTGGTCGCAGTCGATCCGGGTGATCCGCCGCCGCTGCACGCTCCACAACAGCCGCGGCTCGCGCCGGTCCGGCCTGCCCTCGTCCGGGCGGCGCCCCATCCGCAGCAGGTGCAGATGGGTGTCGGTGACCGCGAGCGGGGTGCCGGTGTAGCGCTCCAGGAACAGCAGCAGGCTGCCGGCGAGGGTGGCCAGGTCACCGCTGAAGACGTACCGCCGGCGGTAGGCGATCTCGGCGAGCTGGTCGGCGAGCGGGCGGTGGCGGCTGAGCCGGAACAGCGCCCGGAACGCCTCCTGCTCGGGGGTGAGCGGCAGCACCGGCCGGGGTGGCGGGGCCGCCCGGTCGGGCTCGACGTCCACCTCCCGCCCGGCCGCCTCGGGCAGGCCCGCCGCGAGCGCGGCCGCCCTGCCGGGCAGCAGCAGCACCCCGGCCACGATCCGGACCGGCGTCATCACGGCCTCGACCCAGACCACCGGGTTGACGATGTTCAGCAGCCCGAAGAGCGCCCGGGGGTCGAGCGCCTCGGCCACCTCCGCGCCGACGTGGTCGACGAACTGGCTGCCGGCACGGTGCGTCTCGTGCGCCCGCACCGGCGCCAGGCCGACGTAACGCAGCTCCTGCCCGGTCACCAGGGGGGCGACCAGGCCCCGCTCCGGCTCGTCGGAGGTGCGGAACTCGTCCCGCAGGGCGCGGGCCCGGTCGCGGGCCACCCGCGCGCCGTCGCGCACCGCGTCGCCGAGCCGCCCGAGCCGTCCCCACGCACCCGTCACGCCGTACCTCCTCAGTCGCCGATCAGCGGCCCGCCGGCTGCTGCTCGGCGGGCGGCTGCCCGAAGACATTCTGGTCGATCCAGTCGGCACCGCTCTGCACCGCGTCGCCGATCTCGTCCTGCACCAGGTCGGACCCGGGCACCGAGAGGCCGCTGACCAGGGCGGTGCCGCCCCACACCGCGCCGTGCACGACGGAGTTCGGCACATTCCAGGGCAGGTTGGTGGCCCAGTCCCGGGCGATCATCCGGCCGCCGTCGGCCAGGCCGTGCGCGCGCAGGGCGCCGGCCCGCTCCACCATCCCCATGTCGAACGGCGACCCGGACTTGCCGAGCTTGAAGGTGCCCTTCGCCGGGTCGGTGATCTTGTGGAACCACTTGTCGGCCTTGCCCGCGGCGCGCCGCTTGTCGATCGCCTTCTGCCCCATCCGCAGCGCCTTCTGCTTGTCCACCAGCTTGTCCAGGTGGTTGCGCAGCTTGCGCAGGTAGAGCATGACCCGCTGGAGCAGCCGGATGACCTTCTGCAGGTGGGTGGCGAGCGGGCGGATGATCTTCAGCGACCGGGTGAGCACGATCATGCCACGGGTCGCGGTGACCGCCATGCCGGCTGCCCAGGAGGCCCCGGCCGTGAACGGCGCCATGAGCAGGGCGGTCACCAGGGTGACCAGCATCCAGTTGACGAACTCGACGCAGAGGTCGACCAGCACCTCGTGGACGATCTGCAGGCCCTCGGCGACCCCGCGCAGGTACTCGGCCGTGGCGGTGAACTGCCCCGCCACGTCCAGCAGCTGCTGCTCGACCTCGGCGAGTCGCTTGCCGTACGCCTCCCCCGCCGGCGACCGCCAACCGGGCTGCTCGGCCTCGCGCACGCCGCGGTGGCTCAGCGCCAGCTCGCGCACCTGGGCGGCGAGGGCGTCCCAGTCGCCGGCCCGGGCGCGCAGCGCCTCCGGCTCGCCGTCGACCATGTCGACCAGCTGGATGAGCGGCCAGGCCAGGGTGCGGCACACGCTGTCGACCACGTCCTCCACACCGGACAGGGCGTTGTCGATGCCGTTCCAGAGCTGGACGGCGCTGCCGGCTGGCCCGCTCACCGGCCCATCCCCTCGCGCATCGCCCGGAAGCCGGAGTCGATGTCCTGCTCGTTGCGCTCGTACGCCTCGGCGGTGGACCCCAGCGCCGCGCCGACCCGGGTGAACGCGTCCTGACCGGCCCGGAACAGCGTCGTGCCGTCGGCGACCTGCTCGGCGTACTTGGCGCGCAGCATGTCGCTGGCGAACGGCAGGTGGCCGAAGGCGCCGTCGGGCAGGTCACCCGCGGCCACCACGCGGCTCTCCAGCCCTCCCAGCGCGTTGGCCACCCCGGTGGCGGCCGCCTCAAGCCGTTTCACGGCCGTCACGTCCACCTCGATGTCACCTGCCATCGTCGTTCCTCCCCCGCATCCGACGCGGGTCGAAGATACGATTCCCCGGCCTTCGGGCGCCACCCCGGCCCGAGGAGGAACGAAAGGGAGGAAGCCCGCATGACTGATCCGCTGTCCGGTCTGGACGCGCTCGCCGGCCGGCTCGCCGACATCGAACGCCGCTTCGCCGGGCTGCACGCAGACCTCGACGAACTGGGCGGCACGGCCACCGACGAGACCGGCCTGGTGTCGGCCACCGTGGATGCTGCCGGAGGGCTCACCGACCTGACGATCGAGCCGGCGGCGCTGCGGTCCGGCACCGCCGACCTCGCGGCCATGGTGCTGGCGGCGTACCGGCGGGCCCGGACGGCGGCGACCGCCCAGCTCGACGAGCGCGCCGACGGTCTCGACGCGACGCTCGGGGCGGGCCTGACCGAGCTGTTCGGGAAGCCCGGCGACTTCGCGGCGTTGGGCCGCCTGGAGGAGGCCGTCGCCCGACTCGGCGCCCTGGACGCCCGGCTGCCGAGGCCGCCGGCGTGACCGCCCCCGGCTGGCCGGAAATCGTGGCCCGACTGCACCGGACGCTGGTCGCCTGCGACCGGGACACCGACCTGGAGCTCGCCGCCGGGCCGCGCCGGCTCCGGCTGTCCGTGCGCCGCGACACCGTCGAGGGCCACTGCCCCGGCTACGACGGGCAGCAGTTGGCCGACCTGGGCTGGCGGCCCGACGGCGACGGCGGCTGGTGGCACGCCACGCCGCGTACCGCCGAGGGCCTGCACTGGTGGAGCGCCTTCGCCGCGCGCACCGCCGCCGCCGTGCTGACCGCCGACCCGACCGCGCTCGCCTGCCGGGTGCTCCCACCCGTCAGCGCGGCGGAGGCGCCGGGCGCGCCGGCCGTCGAGGTGACCGTTCCCATGGGGGCCGGCGTCGCGATGGGGGCCGACGCGGAGGCCACGCACGCGCCCGGCGCCGGGGCCACGGCCGCCGGTCTGCCCGGCGGGGACGTCACCGCACCGGTCGGGAACCCGCTGCCCCCACCGACCACTGGTCCCGGCGGGACGGGGCTGCCCGACTCCGGGCCGGCTGCCGCAGCGACCCCGACCGGCGTCGGGGACCCGGCCCGGGACCCCGGGACGGACACCGCCGGCACGGGAGGGACCGGCCCGACCAGCACCCCCGCTTCCCCGGGCGGGGCGGACCCGCACGAGCCGGAGCGGGTGTCGGGCCGGCACCGGGCGCAGGAGCGGGCCGAGCCGGCCCGGCCGCCCTCGCCCGAGCAGGAGCCGGAGCCCGCGGAGCTGCTCGCGCGGGCCGCGGCCCGGCATGACCTCCCCCACTACCTGGGGGTGCTGGCCGCCGGCCCGGTCTGCGTACCGCTGGCCGGCGAGCCGTCGCCCGACCGGGACTTCCCGTGGACGGTCGTCCTCGGGGCCGACCGGACGCTGCTGCTGCCGGTCTTCAGCTCGGCGAACGCGCTGACCGCCTTCGCCGGCGACGGGGTGCCGTTCGTGGCGCTGTCCGCCGCCGAACTGCTGGCGGACTGGCCGGACCCGGGCTGGGGTCTCGCCGTTGACCCGGGCGCCGCCCACGGCCTGACGCTGACCGCCCCGGCGCTGGCCGCGCTGCTGGCCGCGAACGACCTGACCGGCCCGGACGCACCGGCCGCCGGGCCCGCCGGCCCGGCGGCCGTCGAGGAACCCGACACCGCCGCGCACTAGCAAGGTCGTTCGCCGTCGTCGGCCCCGCCGGCCGGCGGCGGTCACGCCCTCGGACCCGCCGGCCGGCGGCGGTCACGGCCTCGGCCCCCTGCTGGCGGGGCCGTGTTGTCGGTTCGCCGGCCGGGTGGTCACGGTGGCCCGGCCCGATGATCCCGGTCGGATCCGACAACGCCACCGCCCGGTGGCCAGGCCGCGCTCGGGCCGCGACGACCACGACGGCGCGGCCCGACGCGCCACCGCGGGGCCCGGACGCGGGCCGACCGCGAGAGGCGGTCGCCACAGCGCGGCCCGACGCGCTGCGGCGCTACGGCGGGCCGCCATCGCCGCCAGCCCCCGACCTTCCCGCCGGACCGCCTCAAACAACCCCGCAGTGCGTTATTCCCGCCGATCATCCTTTACCAACTGTCGCGCACCCATAAATCGATCAAACCGGCGTGCATGATCTGTCCGGAAGCGCAGTTTTCTGCCCGACACCTGCAGTGCCGCGGCCTTTATCTGCCCATTTCCTGACCCCGTCCGACGGTCGGAATAGGGACACCGGAGCCGTCCACGTTTCGACAGAGCTAAATATTGTGAGAAGTATTTCCGGGTGCTCTAATGATGGCGACGCGAGCAAGCTCGCCGCGTCCGCCCCGCTCAGTTCGGAGGAAGCCATGGAGCGTAAGACCGAAATCAAGCGTAAGCCGGCCAAGGTCGTCGTGCGGAAGCTCGAGAAGCTCGAGACCACCGCAATCATCATCGACCCGGGCTGCCGCAACGACATCTGCGGCTGATCACGTTCCCGACCGGGGCGCGGCTCGCCGCGCCCCGGTCACCCATCGCGGAGGAGCTCGGAGCGGAGATGCGGCGACCACGGATCAAGGGCATTCACAAGCCGGTGCGGCTGAGCCCGACACTGATCAACATCGGCGGCCGGCAGCTGGGCATCGGCGCGGAGATCGACGACGAGGACGGCACCCTGTGGGCGTTGTTGGGCCTGATGGACGGCACCCGCAGCCGCGCCGAGATCGTCGCGGCCCTACGCGCCGACCGGCCCGGGATGGACGCGGACGAGGCGACCGACGCGATGCAGACGATCATCGACGCCGGCTACGTCGAGGACGCGGCCGCACCGCCCCCGCCCAGCCTGAGCCCCGCCGAGATCGACCGCTACGACCGGGCGTTCACCTACCACGCGTGGGTCGACCTCACCCCCCGCTCGTCCCGCTTCGAGGTGCAGGCCCGACTCAAGGGCAGCAGCGTCGCGGTGCTAGGGCTGGGCGGCACCGGCTCGGCGGTGGCCTCCTCCCTCGTCGCCGCCGGGGTGGGGGCCGTGCACTGCGTCGACTTCGACGTGATCGAGCCGGGAAACCTGACCCGGCAGCTGCTCTACACCGAGGACGACATCGGCGCGCCGAAGCTGCCCGTCGCGGTCGACCGGCTCCGCCGGATGAACTCCCACGTGACGGTCACCGGCGAGGAGACCCGGGTCGACTCCACCGGGTCGGTCGCCGCGCTGATGCGCGGCCGGGACCTCCTCGTGCTCTGCGCCGATCAGCCCCGGCACACCATCCGCGAGTGGACGAACCGGGCCGCGCTGGAGACCGGCACGCCGTGGATGATCGCCCAGTACGCCGGCCCGATGGCCGTCGTCGGCCTGTTCGTGCCGGGGCGTACCTGCTGCCAGGCCTGCCTGCCCAGCGTGGGCGACCGGCTCCGCGAGCACTACGGTGCCGAGCCGGAGGAGCTGTTCACCTTCACCGGGCACGCGGTGATCGCCCCGACCGCCAACCTCACCGGCCACCTCGCCGCCCTCGACGCGGTCTACCACCTGGGCGGCATCCCCACCACCACGCTCGGCCGGATGTTCCACCTGAGCCTGACCGACCTGACCTACCACTACGTGGTGACCCCGCGGGCCGAGCACAAGTGCGAGACCTGCGGCTGGGTCCAGGAGGAGACGTGAGCCGCCTCGGGCTCGACAGCCGGCCCGGCGTGGCCAACCTCGTCGTCCGCCGGGAGACCGAGGACGAGTTCGTCGTCGGCGACCCGGCCAGCGGGAACTTCGTCGTCGTACCCGAGGTCGGGGCCCGGCTGGTCCAACTCTTCGCCGCCGGCCGTACCGTCGCCGAGGCCGCCGACGAGATGGAACGCGAGACCAGCGAGCCGATCGACGCCCTCGACTTCGTCGAGGTGCTCGTCGACGCTGGCATCATCGACGGGCACGCCACCGAGGGGACGCCACCGGCCACCGCCCGACACTGGTCGGTGTCGCGGATCCCGGCCCGGCTGGTCCGGCCGCTGTTCGGCCGCACGGCCTGGACCTGCTACGTCGGTGCCCTCGTCGCGTCGGTGGCGATGTTCGTCGCCGAGCCGTCGCTCCTGCCCACCTACGAGGACACCTTCATCCTCCCCGACGTCGTGCTCAGCCTGCTGATCACCAACGTCGTCGTGGTGGTGCTGACGGTCGTGCACGAGGTGTGGCACGCCTTCGCCGGAGCGGCCGTGGGGGTGCCCTCCCGGCTGCGCGTCGAACGGCGGGGCATCTTCCCGGTGCTGGAGACCGACCTGTCCGGGCTGTGGGCGCTGCCGCCGGAACGCCGCTACGGCCCGTTCCTGGCCGGCATGGCCATCGACGGTGTGCTGCTGTTCGCCGCGGTGGCGCCCCGCTTCGCCTGGTCCCGCGGTTGGGTCGACCTGCCGCCGGACCTGATCCGGGTCCTCGCCATGGTCGTGTTCAGCCAGGCGGTGAAGCTGGCCTTCCAGACGTTGGCCTATCTGCGTACGGACATGTACCTGGTGATGGCCACGGCCACCGGCTGCCAGAACCTGCACCAGGTGACCCGGCTCTCCCTCAAACGGCTGTTCCGCCTGCTCAGTCCCGAGGAGGCCACGATCCTGCGTCACGCGCACGCCCGGGACCTGCGGGTGTCGCGGTGGTACCGCCTGCTCTACGTCGCCGGTCTGATCTGGCTGGCCTGGTTCGTTCTGCACTTTCTGTGGCCGAGCGCGAAAGTCACCTTCGGCTGGGCCGGTGGAGTGCTGATCGGCGCGCCATTGCTGAGCGCCTACTGGTGGGAGGGCATAGCGCTACTCGCATTCGCGTCACTCAACGTTCTGCTCCCCCTCGGGGTCATTGTGCGAAATCGTCACCGGGCCAGAAAGGCCGTCGCATGAGCCGCAACTGGTGGGGCGTGCTGGTGAGCGCCGTCGTCACCACGCTCAGTGTGGTGACCATGTCGAGCCTGGGGATCGGGGTGCTGGTCGGCCTGGCCGACGACAACGCCGCGCTCCCCTGCGACCAAATGCCCGGCACCGCCGAGCCGTTCGAGGGTGAGCGGCACATCCCGTACGAGGGCGCCCCGCACGAGCCGTACCGCACCATGCCGCCCACCTCGGGCCCGCACTCGCCCCGCGTCGTCGTGCCGGGCGTCTACCGCGACCCGGTGCCGGAGGAGTTGCAGGTGCACGTGCTGGAGCACGGGCACGTGCTGGTCCAGTACGCCCCCGACGTGTCCGCGGCCGACGTCGAGGCGTTGGAGCGGATCGGCCGGCGGCACCCGCGGGACGTGGTGGTGGCGCCCTACCCGGCGCTGGGCCACGGCATCGGGCTCAGCGGCTGGCAGCGGCAGCGCCGGCTCGACACGCTCGACGAGCGGGCCGTCGGGGACTTCGTCACCAGGGTGGCCGGCCGCTACGACCACGGCTGGCGGCACGGCGCGACGGACTGCGTGTCGGCCTGACGGCGGCGGGTGCGGTCGGCGGCCCGCGCCGTCCACGCCGACCGGCCCGGGGTGGCACGCCATCGCGGCCGGGGTGCCGGCCAGCGGGCGCGGGTCACGCGGGAGGGGGTGGCGGACGGCCTGCGGGCTGGGCAGCATAGGGCCATGGACTACGAATACGCGCCGCTGCGGCTGCCGCCGAACGTCGACCGGTTGACCGCCGCAGCGCAGCTGGCGATCCAGGCGGAGTTCTCCGGATGGGAGTTGGCCCGGGTGCGGCTGTTCCGGGACGGCACGCGGCAGGTCGTGCTGCGCCGTCGGCGGGTCAACCAGCCGCAGCCGGGCCTGTCCTACTGACGCCGGGTACGCCGCACGGCGTACCCGGCGCCGGAAGCCCACGCGCCCGGGGCCCGGACCGCACGGTCGGGCCCCGGGGTGTCGCGGCCTAGAGCGGGTGCCCGGCGTGGTCGTGCTCGTGGTCGTGCTCGTCCTCGTCGAGGAACGGGTGCTCGTCGAGGCGCCCGACGAGCCGGTCGTCGGGGGCCGGTTGGAACGGGCCCACCGGGTCGTCGTCGTCGAAGGACTCCAGGTCCACCGGGGTGCCGACCTCGCTGACCATCACCACGCCGTCGAGCGGTTCGAGCTCCGGCACGTCCAGTGCGCTCAGCGAGCCGTCGCCGCTCTGCAGCAGCTCCAGCACCGCCTCGCCGACACCCTCGACCGGCGCCGGCTCATCCTCCTCCGGCGTGCCCTCGCGGCGGGCCGCCTCGGCGACCCGGATCAGCGCGGAGACACTCGGCACCCGGTAGTCGCGGCGCTGCCGCACGGAGATGACCGCCGAGTACGGGTCGGTGGGCTCGGGGCCCTCCAGGCCGGCGAACCGCTCGTCGGCCTCGTCGGGGTCGATCGACTCGACGTCCCACGGAGTGACCTCGCCGTACGCGTCGAGCAACTGCTCGTCGTAGGCGTACGAGGCGTTGTTCAAAGCCACGTACGCCTGCCAGACGCCGTCGTCGTCGATCCGGCCCTGGGCGGCACGCACGGCCGTCAGGTGGGCGCGGGCGGCGTCGATCACGCGCTCCAGAGCAGCGTCCAGCTCACCGTGCTGGTCGATCATGAGGGAGTCCCTTCGCGATGGGGAGGATGCGGTCCGGTGCCGGACCCGGTCAGCAGGTACGGAGGAATCGGTCGAGGACCCGCACGCCGAACTGTAGTCCGTCCACCGGTACCCGCTCGTCGATGCCGTGGAACAGGGCGGAGAAGTTGAGATCGGCTGGCAGTCGCAACGGCGCGAAGCCGAAGCAACGGATGCCGAGCTGGGAGAACGCCTTGGCGTCGGTGCCGCCGGAGAGCATGTACGGCACCGGGCGGGCGCCCGGGTCCTCCGCGCGCAGCGCCGCCGACATCGCCTCGACCAGGTCGCCGTCGAAGGTGGTCTCCAGGGCCGGCTGGCGCTGGATGTACTCGATGTCGATGTCCGGGCCGACCAGTTCGCGCAGCTGGCGCTCCAGCATCTCCGACTGGCCGGGCAGGCTGCGACAGTCGATGGTGGCGGTGGCCCGGCCGGGAATGACGTTGTCCTTGTAGCCGGCGGCCAGCCGGGTGGGGTTGGCGGTGCTGCGGATGGTCGCCCCGATGATGTTGGCGATCGGGCCGAGCTTGGCGATCGCCGCCTCCGGGTCGTCCGGGTCCACCTCGATGCCGAGCACGTCGGAGACCTCCTCCAGGAAGGCCCGCACGGTCGGGGTGACGGTGACCGGGAAACGGTGCCGCCCGATCCGGGCGACCGCCTCGGCGAGCGCGGTGACCGCGTTGTCGTCGTGGATGAACGAACCGTGCCCGGGACGGCCCTTGGCGTGCAGCCGTAGCCAGTCCAGGCCCTTCTCCGCCGTCTCGATCAGGTAGAGCCGAGACGCGTCGTCGATGGAGTAGGAGAAGCCGCCGACCTCGCCGACCGCCTCGGTGCAGCCGTCGAAGAGGTCCCGGTGCCGCTGCACCAGGAAGTGCGCGCCGTAGTCGCCGCCCGCCTCCTCGTCGGCGGTGTAGGCGAGCACGATGTCGCGTGGCGGGCGGACGCCGGTGCGCTGCCAGTGCCGCACCACGGCCAGCACCATCGCGTCGAAGTCCTTCATGTCGATCGCGCCCCGGCCCCACAGGTAGCCGTCGCGGATCTCGCCGGAGAAGGGGTGCACCGACCACTCGTCGGCGTCGGCCGGCACCACGTCCAGGTGGCCGTGCACCAGCAGGGCGTCGCGGCCCGGGTCGGTGCCGGGAATCCGGGCGACCAGGTTGGCCCGGCCCGGGGCGGACTCGTGGATCTCGGACTCGACGCCGACCTCGGCCAGCTTCTCCGCGACGTACTCGGCCGCGAGGCGCTCCCCCGCGCTGGTGACGTTGTCACCGGTGTTGGTGGTGTCGATGCGCAGCAGGTCGCGGCAGAGTTCCACGACCTCGTCGGTGGGGTCGGGTCGGGCGGAGGCGGGGTCGCTCGTCATCGCCTCTTTCTACCAGTCGGGCCGCACCGGGCGGCGGCCCGGCCGGCCGTCGCGCGCGGCACCCCGTTTCACGATCTTGCGGTACGGGTACCGCGCTGGCGTCCCCGCACCGCCCGTCGCGCCGGCCGTCCCCACGCTCCGGCCGCCCGTCGAGGAGGGTCTCATGACCGTCCCGCTCCCGCCCCTGCCGCCCACCGCCGACGACGCCTACCGGCCCGGCGGGCGCAGCATGGCCGACATCGCCGACACCGAGCACCGGCAGCTGCTCGGCCTGGCCGATCAGGTCACCGACCCGCGGCTGACCCCCGAGCGGCGCCGGGAGGTGGCCGAGGTGCTGACCGCGGCGATCTCCCGGCACCTCTCCGCGGAGCAGCAGTACCTGCTGCCCGCCGCGCGGGCCGCGCTGCCCGAGGCGGCCGACCGGATCGACCGGGAGCTCGCCGCGGACGCGGCGCTGCTGGCCGCGCTCAAGGCGCTCAGCGGGCCGGACGACCTGGCGTTGGCGGACGTCGCCGCACGGGTCCGCCGGCATGTCGAGGCGGTGTCGGCGCTGATCACCCCGCTGCGCGAGGTGGCCACCGACGCGGAGCTGATCCGGCTGGGCAACCGGTGGGAGATCGCCGAGGAGGCGGCCCCGACCCGCCCGCACCCGGGCACGCCGGCCACCCCGCCGTGGAACCGGGTCGTCGAACCAGCGCTGGGCGTGGTGGACAAGGTCCGCGACGCGGTCACCGGGCGGCGGACGTACCTGGCCGACCTGAAGCGGGACGCGCGGGGCTGATCCACCGCCCGACGCCGATCCGCTCCGGCCCTTCCAGGCCACCTTCCGTCCGGTCGCCGGCCTGGTGACCCGGCGGCTGGCCGGCACGCCGCTGCGCTGGCGCCTGCTGCTGGGCTGGCACCCCGAGTCGCCCGCCACCCGGGTCGCCGAGCCGGTGCTGGAGGCGGCCGTCGCGGCGTACCCGGACTCCCTGGCGCCGCACCCCGACCACCTGGCCTGGCTGCTGCGGCATCCGGAGTTCGGGGCCCGACCGGCGCCGGTGCGTCCCGCCGGGGTGCGAACGGCCTGACGACGGGTATCTGGCCGGCATGACCGATCTCTACCCGGCAGCCGACGAGCGGGAACTGCTGCGCCAGGCCGCCGCCACGCACACCGCCGCCTCCCACGACCTGGAGAGCTTCCTGCGCCGCCTGCCCGAGGTGCCCGACCCCGCCGACATCACCGAGTACGCCACCCTGCTCAGCCAGGAGGAGCGCGCCCGCGTCGACCGCCAGGCCGCCGCCGACGCGGCCGGGCTGCAACTGCCCAGCATGGAGTCCGAGTAAGCCGGCGTGCCCGCGTGCGCAGGTCGCACGCGGGCACGGAACGGCACGGCAGGTGTCAGCGTTCGACCAGCACGTCGTGGCCCAGGTCGAGCAGGGAGTGCCGCCACTCGGCGTCGGCGTTGCCGCCGCGGGGCTTCTCGTCCATCAACGAACGGATGCGGTCGATCGCGTCCCGCATCACCTCGATGTCCTCCGGGGTGAGGTCCACCTTGCGTTTGGTGAGCACCCGCAGGATGTGGCGGCCCGGCTGGGGCAGGTCCAGGTCCGGGTTCGCGCCGAACGACTCCTCCCCCGAGCCCCGGGTCAACAGCCACTGCCGCAGCTGTTCGGAGGGGACGTTCACCTCGGCGTGGAAGTCATCCCAGATCACCTCGACCTCGGGGTCGAGTCGCTGCTCGCGTACCATCACGCCTCCTCTTCCGGTGACCCGGGCGGCGCCGGGTCCCCGTGGTCGGTCCGCTGCTTGAGGCCCTCCGGCGGCACCTGCACCCGGGCCGGGTTCGCCGTCGGCGGCGCGAGGATCGGTTCCGTGCGGTCGGTCTCCTCGTCGCTCTCCTCCGGTTCCGTCATGTCCGCCCTCCGGGTCATCGAGGGTGGGACGTCGAGGCCGCGGTGTAGCCGCGCTCCCCGGCGCCCACCTCGAAGGCCAACTGACCGTCGCGCGCGTCGACGGTGACCTTCTGCCCCGGCGCGAGCTGGTTCTCCAGCAACATCCGGGAGAGCCGGTTGTCCACCTCCCGCTGGATCACCCGGCGCAGCGGGCGGGCCCCGAACTCCGGCTGGTAGCCGTGCTCGGCGAGCCAGTCGACACCGGCGGTGGTGAAGTCCGCCTGGACGTCCTGGGCGTGCAGCCGGCGACGGGTCTCCTCCAGCAGCAGCTCGGTGATCTGCCGCAGCTGCTGGGCCTCCAGCCGCCGGAAGATGATGGTCTCGTCGATTCGGTTGAGGAACTCCGGGCGGAAATTCTCCTGGAGCCGGCGCATCAGTCGCTCGCGCAGCTCGTCGCTCTCCTGGGTGCTGCCCGGCTCGCCAGCGCCGAAGCCCACCGCGCGCTGGGTGCCGGTGATCAGCTCCGAGCCCAGGTTGCTCGTCATGATCAGTACGGTGTTCTTGAAGTTCACCGTCCGGCCCTGGCTGTCGGTGAGCCGGCCGTCGTCGAGCACCTGGAGCAGGATGTTGAACACGTCCGGGTGCGCCTTCTCGATCTCGTCGAGCAGCACCACCGCGTACGGGCGGCGGCGCACGGCCTCGGTGAGCTGGCCGGCCTCCTCGTAACCGACGTAGCCGGGGGGCGCCCCGACCAGCCGGGCGACGGTGTGCCGCTCCTGGAACTCGCTCATGTCGACCCGCACCATCCGGTCGGCCTCGCCGAAGAGCGCCTCGGCGAGGGCCCGGGCCAGCTCCGTCTTGCCGACGCCGGTCGGGCCGAGGAAGAGGAAGCTGCCCATCGGCCGGTTCGGATCGGCCAGCCCGGTACGCGAGCGGCGCACCGCCTCGGCCACCGCGCTGACCGCGTCGTCCTGGCCGACGACCTTCTCGTGCAGCTGGCCCTCCAGCCGCAGCAGCCGGTCCCGCTCCTCCTCGGTGAGCTGGCTGACCGGGATGCCGGTGGCCCGGGAGACCACCTCGGCGATCTCCTGCGGGCCGACCGAGGGGACCTGGCTGGTGCCGTCGTCGCCCTGGGCGCGGCGGACCTGCTCCTCGAGCTCGGCGAGCCGGTCGCGCAGCGTGGAGGCCCGCTCGTACTGCTCGTCGGCGACCGCCTGCTCCTTGTCCCGGCGCACCTCGTCGAGCTGCTGCTCCAGCTCCCGCACGTCGGCGGCGGGGGTACGGGTGCGCAGCCGGACCCGCGCGCCGGCCTGGTCGATCAGGTCGATCGCCTTGTCAGGCAGGAAGCGGTCGGTGACATACCGGTCGGAGAGTTCGGCGGCGGCGACCAGCGCCTCGTCGGTGAAGCGGACCTGGTGGTGCGCCTCGTACCGGTCGCGCAGGCCGCGCAGGATGGCGACGGTGTCCTCGACGCTGGGCTCGGGCACCAGGACCGGCTGGAACCGGCGGGCCAGCGCGGCATCCTTCTCGATGCTCTTGCGGTACTCGTCCAGCGTGGTCGCGCCGATCACCCGCAGCTCGCCGCGGGCGAGGGCCGGCTTGAGCATGTTGGACGCATCCATGCCGCCCTCGCTGCCGGCGCCGCCCGCGCCGACCAGGGTGTGGATCTCGTCCAGGAAGATGATCAGCTCGTCCCGGTGGGCCCGGATCTCGTCGATGACCTTCTTCAGCCGTTCCTCGAAGTCGCCCCGGTAGCGGGTGCCGGCGACCAGGCCGGCGAGGTCGAGCTGCACCACCCGCTTGCCGAGCAGGGTCTGCGGCACGTCGCCGTCGCAGATCCGCTCGGCCAGCCCCTCCACGATCGCGGTCTTGCCGACGCCGGCCTCGCCGATCAGCACCGGGTTGTTCTTGGTACGCCGGGACAGGATCTCCACCGCCTGCTCGATCTCGTCGGCCCGCCCGATCACCGGGTCGATCTGGTCGTTGCGGGCCAGGTCGGTGAGGTCCTGGCCGTACTGGTCGAGGGTGGGAGTGCCCCGGTCGGGCTTCGGCCCGCCCATCGGTCCGCGTTCCGCGCTGGCCGCCTGCAACGACTCCGGCTGGATCCGGCCGGCGGCGAGCATCCGGCCGGCCGGAGACTCCGGGTTGAGCGGGAGCGCCATCAGGATGTGCTCGGGCCCGATGTAGTTCGCCCCCATCGCCCGGGACAGCTGGTGGGCGTCGAGCAGCGCCCGCTTCGCGGCGGGGGTGAGCGACAGGTTCGGCGGCACCTCGCCCCGGGGCGCGCCGTCGCCGCGCCCGCCGAGGGCGTTGACCAGGGCGTCCGGGTCGGCGCCGGCCCGGCGTACCAGGTCCCGCAGCGGCTCGCGTTGCAGTGCCGCCCAGAGCAGGTGGTCGGTGTCCAGGTCGTTGCTGTGTCGCTGGGCGGCCCGCCGGGCCGCGTCGGCCAGCATCTCCCGCGCGTCGGCGGTCATCAGCCGGGTGATGTCGACCCGGTGGGCCGGTCGGCGTCCGCCCTCACCCCGGCCGAAGTACCGGGCCAGGAACTCGTCCCAGGGGTCGGAGCCGAAGTCGCCGGGTCCCATCATCTCTGTCCTCCGCAGTCGGGGCGCGGCACGGTCGCCGGGGCGACACCGCGGGCGGCACGGTCGCCGGTGGCTACCCGGCGACCGTCGCGACAAACGCCACCTGATGGCAGGCTGGGGGCATGGACTCCCGACCGCTGCTGATCGTCGACGGCGCCAACGTGGTCGGTGCCCGGCCGGACGGCTGGTGGCGGGACCGGGCCGGCGCCGCGGCCCGGTTGCGCGACGCCCTCTCGCCGCTGGCCGACCGGGGGCTGCCGCCCGAGCTGCCACCACCGGTGGAGGTGGTGCTGGTGGTGGAGGGCGCGGCCCGGGAGGTGCCCGGGGTGGCCGGGGTGCACATGGTGCCGGCACCCGGTTCGGGTGACGACGCCATCGTGGCGCTGGTGCGCGACGCGCCGGGCCGGCGCCGGCTGGTGGTGACCTCCGACCGGGAGCTGCGCGACCGGGTGGCGGCCCTCGGCGCCGAGTTGCACGGCCCCCGCTGGCTGCGCGGGCACACCCACCCCGCCACCTGACCCGCCGCCGGCTCGCCCCGTGACCACCGGGTCCCCGTCCCCGGAAACCCGCCCGTGCGCAGGTGAGGCGGGGCTGGCGGACGGTCCCGTGAGTGGGACCTGGGGATCCCCTGGTGGGACCGGATGGTCCGGTGGCGGACGCTTTCCCGCACGTCACGGGGGTAAACCGGACACCAGGGCCGGAACACCGCCTGGGCGGATGTTCTCTACCCGACGGGTATGCGTTGTAATGGACGTCTCCCCGCCCCCAGGAGGTCACCGTGGCGAGCGTCGCCGAGCTGAAGGCAGCCATCGAGGTCGCCCTCCAACAGATCGGTGACGGGCAGAGCGCCGTGCAGGCCGCCGGCGAGAAGCTCTCCGAGGCGCAGCAGACCCTGGCCGGGGCGCTGGAGGGCAGCGGGCACGAGACGGTGGAGGGCGCACAGGCCTCGCTGACCCAGGCCGGCCAGGAGCTGGAGGAGTGTCTCGCCGCGACCCTCGTCGCGGTGGAGCAGGCGCAGCTCTACGTCTCGACGCTCTGAGCCGGCGGCCGTGTCCATCATCGAGGACGTCGGGGCGCAGGTGCGCGCCGCCGCCGAGGAGCTGCCGCTGGCGCCGCTGGCCCAGGCGCTGGAGAAGTTCGGCCAGGCCACCGAGCGGCTGCGCTGGGTCCGGCAGGAGTCAGCGAACCCGATGGGGGTGCCGGAGCTCTCCGCGGCCACCGAGCACGCGGAGGCCGCCGGGCACGCGTTGCGGGTGGCGCAGGAGCAGCTGTCCGCGTACCTGGCCGCGATCGGGCTGGCCCCCGACGGCGCGCCGCCGGCGGCACCGGTCCGCCGCGGGTCCCGGCACGACGCGCCCCGCGCCGACACCGTACCGCCGGCCGGTCCGCCACCGCCGCCGCAGGCCGACCCGACGGTCAAGCGCTGGTGGTCGGTGCGGGTGGCGGAGCTGACCGGGGACCGGGCGGGTCCGCCGGACGAGCCGGACGAGCGGATCGCCGACTCCCGGGAGCTGCTGCGCCGGGTGGTCACCGGGGTCCGCTCCGGCGACCGGGACCGACTGCACCGGGAGCTGCGCACGGCGCACGCCGACGTCGGCCTGGGGCTGGCGGCGGTGGCGCCGCCGCTGCTGCGCGACCTGGCCGGGGAGCTGCTCGGGCACCCGCCCCGCGCCGACGACCTGAGCCGGCTGCGGCGCGAGCTGGACGGCCGGGTCCGCGACCTGCTCCCCGGGTTGCCGCCGCCGGTGCTGGACACCCTGCTCACCCGGGTCTGCCGGATGCCCCCGCCACGCTCCGGCGAGCAGCCGCACGCCGCCGACCCGGCGGTCACCGCCGGCGTGCTGACCGGGGTGCTGCTGGCCCGGCTCGGTCGGGACCTGCCCCGCGACGAGCCCGACCCCCGTCGGGCGCCGGCCGCCGCGCCGGTCTCCGGCCGCCGGCCCGCCGGTGAACACCGTGGCTGACCTGCGCAACCAACTGGTGACGCGGGTGCGGGGGATGCTCTCCGAGGCCCTCGGCGCGACGCGTACCCGGGTGGCCGGCGCCGAGACGGAGCTGACCGCTGCCCGGGAGCGGCTGGCCCGGGTGCGGCGGGCCGCCGCGGCGGTGCCGCAGCGGGTCGGCGCGGAACGCGACCGCCGGCTGGCCGAGATCGACGACCGGCACGCGGCGCGGATCGCCGAGCTGGCCCGGCGGGCCGCCGCCGCCGCGCTGCGGGAGGCGCCGGGCGCCGCGTCCGCGCCGTGGGCGGCCTGGCGGGCGGCGCCGGCCGGACGCGGCGAGCCGGTCGGTCCGGTACGCGTCGGCACGCTGCGCATCGCCGGCGCGGAACCGGTCCCGGCGCTGGTGCCGCTGCTGGACGCCGGTCACGTGCACCTGTCCGGCGGCGACCGGGACGGCGCCGACGCGGTGGTGAGCGCGCTGCTGCTGCGCGGCGTCGGCCAGGCCGACCCGGGCGCGGTGCGGCTGCACGGCTACGACCCGGAGCACCTGGGTGGCGGGCTGGCCGGCTTCGCCCCGCTGGGCACCGCCGGGCTGCTCACCTTCGTCGGCCCCGGCGGGCTGGGCCGGCTGCTGGACGACCTGGTGGAGCAGATCCGCCGGATCAACGAGACGGTGCTGGCCGGCGAGTACGCCTCGCTGCGCGAGCTGGCCGCGGCGACCGGCCGCCGGCCGGAGCCGTGGCGGGTGGTGGTGCTGCTCGGCGGGGACGAGCCGTCCCGGCACGAACGCGGCCAACTGGACCGGGTGGTCCGCACCGGCGCGGCCTGCGGGGTGCACATGGTGGTGCGGGGCATCCCGCTGCCGGACGACGCGACGGTCACCCGGATCGTCGCCGAGCCGGGCGATGCCCGCGTCGGCGTCCCGTCCGGCCTGCCGGTACGCCTCGACCCGCCGCCGCCCGCCGCGCTGGTCACCGAGACCTGCCGGGAGATCGCCTCCCGGGTCAACGCCGGCCCGCCGCCGACGCCCTTCACCGACCTGCTCCCCCCGCCGGAGCAGATGTGGAAGGAGGACTCGGCGCACGGGCTGACCGCCCCGATCGGCGAGGGCCCGCACGGCCGGCCGGTGCTGCTCACCCTGGGCGACTATCCGCCGCACGCGTTGATCGGCGGCCCCTCCGGCACCGGCAAGACCAACCTGATCTTCGCCTGGATCGGCGCGCTCGCCGCCCGGTACTCCCCCGCCGAGCTGGAGTTCTACCTGCTCGACTTCAAGGAGGGGGTGTCCTTCGCCCGGTTCGCCCAGGGCCGGCGCGACCCGAGCTGGCTGCCGCACATGCGGCTGGTCGGGATCAACGTCAACACCGACCGCGAGTTCGGGCTGGCGCTGCTACGGTTCCTCGCCGAGGAGCTGCGCCGCCGGGCCGACGCCGCCAAGAAGCACGAGGTCACCAAGCTCGCCGAGCTGCGGGCGGTGGACCCGACCGGGCACTGGCCGCGGATCGTGGCGGTGGTCGACGAGTTCCAGGCGCTGCTGGCCGGCCGGGACGTGCTGGCCCGGGAGGCCGCCGACCTGCTGGAGGACCTGGCCCGGCGGGGCCGGTCGCAGGGCATCCACCTGGTGCTCGCCTCGCAGGACGTGCGGGGCATCGAGGCGCTGTGGGGGCGCCCGGCGCTGGTCGCCCAGTTCACCCTGCGGATCGCCCTGCCCAAGGCGCTGCGCATCCTGGCCGAGCGCAACGACGCCGCGCAGGCGCTGCCCCGCCACCACGCGGTGGTCAACGCCGAGTCCGGGATGACCGAGGGCAACCAGGTGGCCCGGATCCCGTCGGCCAGCGACTGGGAGACCTGGAGCGAGTTGCAGCACCGGCTGTGGCGGATGCGGCCGCAGGACGCCGCCCCGGCGCGGCTCTTCGACGGCGACGCGGTCCCCCGGCTCGCCGACGCGCCGGACCATCGGGCGCTGGCCCCGCAGGGCGACACCCCGCCGACCCGGGGCCCGGTCGCCCTGCTCGGGGAGATCATCGACGTGCAGGCCCGCTCGGCGGCGCTGCGGCTGCCCCGGGCCCCCGGGCGCAACCTGGCGGTGCTGGGCACCCGGGTGGACGAGGCCTGCGCGGTGCTCGACGCCGCCGCGCGGTCGCTGGCCCGCCAGCACCGGCCGGGCACCGCCCGGTTCTCCATCGCCTGCCTCGACCCGGACGCCGACCCGGCCGCCCGCGCCCTCTACGAGGACCTGGCCGACGACGCGGCCTGGTACGACGAGGAGACGGTGCCGGAGCTGATGGCCGAGACGGCCGAGGCACTGGGCCGGCCGGGTACCCCGAGCACCCCGCACTACCTGCTGTTGTTCGCCGTGGACGCGGCGGCCGGACGGCTGGCGGCACCGGCCGGCGGGCGCAGCGGGCTGGAGCAGCTGCGCCGGATCCTGCACGACGGGCCGGAACGGCGTACCCACGTGCTGGCCTGGTGGCGCGGGGTGGCCCGGATGCGGGTGGACCTCGGCGGGCCGGCCGCCCGCACCGACCAGATCGGGGCCTGGGTGGCCCTCGACGTGCAGGGCACGGAGCTGGGCTCCTCGCTCTATCCGGGCACCGGCGGCCCGGACTGGTACCCCCGCCCGTGGCGCGGGCTCTTCTTCGACCGGGCGGTGCACCGCACCGGACAGGTGATCATCCCTTATGGTCCGTCCCGATGAACGAACCGGTCGCCACTGACACCTACGCCGCCCACGTCCGCCGGCTGGCCGAGCTGGCCGGCCGGGTACGGGCGCAGCGCGCCGAGGCGCAGGCCTGGCACGACCAGCAGTGTGCCGCCGCCGAACGGGCGGTGGCCGAGGCGGCCGCGCAGCTGCGCGGGGCCGAGGCGGAGGTGGCGGAGGCCCGGTCCATGGTGGAGCGGGTCGACACCGAGGTGGGGCACCTCTGGGCGGAGCTGCGGGGCCAACTCGGGCTGGGCGGGCGGCGGCTCGGCTCAGCGCCGGGGCCGGCCCGGGACGCCGCCGGTGACCCGGTGTCGTCGCTGCGCGGGGTGCGGGAGCTGCTGGACCGGGCGGGGCAGCCGGGTGAGCTGCCCGCGTCGGTGAACCCGCTGCTGGGGCTCTGCGGGGTGGCGGGCGCGCTGGTGGCGTACGCGCTCGGGGCCGGCGCCCGCGCGCTCGGCCACCGCTACGGCGGTGACCTCGCGGTGGGGTTGCCGGTGCTGGCCCTGGTGGTGACGCTGCTCGGCCCGCTGGCCGGCCTGGCGCCGGCGAAGCGGCTGGCGGACCGGCGGCACGCCCTGCTCGGGCCCCGTCCGGCGGCGATCGTGCTGATCGCCGGGGTGACGACCACGGTGGCGCTGCTGGTGCTGACCCGCTGAGCGCGGCGGCCCCGCTCGCCAGGCGGGCGGGATCGCGCCGTGGCGGTGCGCCGGGCGGGGGCCACCGATCGGCTCAGGCGGGGACGGCGACGGCCTCGCGCAGCAGCCGGCGGGCGAGGACCAGCCGGTCGGTGTCGTCGTCGAGGCCGGGCAGGTCGCCCACCCGGGTGACGGTGCCGGTGAGCAGGGTGCGCAGCGCGGGCTCGCAGGTGCCGGGCAGGGTGATCGTGCGGTCGGACAGCCGCAGCGCCACCCGGTGGTCATCGGTGGCGGCGAGCTGCCAGCGCAGCCCGGCGCGGGGGGCGATCCGGCTGTCGGCGGCGAGCGCGGCGAGCGCGGCGGCCTGGGCGAGGGGCCTGATCGGGGCCGGCCGAGCTGCGGGCCAGGCCCGATGGCGTAGCCGGGCGGCGATCGTCGCCGGCTCGGCGCGCAGCAGCCAGTCCCGCAGCGCCTCGATGGTCTCGGTCAGCTCGGGCTCGATGGCCTCGGGGTCGGCGACATCGGTGCCGAAGGGCAGCCCGGCCCGCAGCCGGGGATCCTCGGCGGCCAGGGCGAGCAGCTCCTCGACCATGGCATACCGGGTCAGCGCGCGGATGCCGACGGTCAGGTGCAGTGAGCTGGACTCCTGTGCCTGCGCGCTGTGCAGCCAGCCGCGCGGCAGGTAGAGCGCGTCGCCGGAGGCGAGCACCACGTCCAGGGCGGCGGGACCGTCGGCAATGGCGGCGACCTCGTCGGCCCGCCCGCCCCAGGGCTGCTTCTCCAGCGGGTCGGGCAGCACCGGCGGGTGGATGCGCCAGTGCTTGCGGCCGTCGACCTGGAGCACGAAGACGTCATGGGTGTCGTAGTGGGTGGCGAAGCCCTGACTGCCGGCCGGGGTCAGGTAGGCGTTGATCTGCAACGGCTGGGCGAGGGCGGTGCCGAGGTCGCGGGCGAAGTCGACCAGGGCGGGCCAGGTGCGGTGCAGCCCCTGCAGCACCAGGGTGGCACCGGAGGCGTACAGCTCCAGCACCTTCTCGTCGAGGACCTGATCGGCGATCTCGGCGCCGGCGCCGCCGCCGCCGGTGTAGCGCGCCGCTGGGACGAGCTCGCCGTCCCTGGCCACCCGCAGGAACGGGGTACGCAACCCACGCCGGCTGAGCAGTTCGTCGGCGTCGGCGGGGCTGAGCAGGTCGGTGAAGCCGTCGGCGTTGGGCAGCTCGTCGGCGCGGGAGAGCAGCGGGGCCCGCCCCCAGTGGGCGGCGGCGAACTTCGCCGGCTCGACGCTGGCGCAGCGCGCGAGGGCGTCGGCGGCGGACGAGACCGCCGGGCGGCGGTGACCGCCCGGCGGGTCGATGGTCGTCACGACGGTCGTCAGCGGGCGCCGCCGTCGGCGCCGCCGTCCTGCTGGCCCGGGGTCGCGCCACCGTCGGCCGGACCCTCGGCACCACCGTCGGCGCCGCCGTCCTGCTTGCCCGGGGTCGCGCCACCGTCGGCCGGGCCCTCGGCACCACGGTCGGCGCCACGGTCCGCGCCACGGTCCGCGCCACGGTCCGCACCACGGTCAGCGCCCTGGTCCGCACCACGGTCCGCACCGCCGTCGGCACCACCGTCCTGCTGGCCCGGGGTCGCACCACCGTCGGCCGGGCCCTCGGCGCCGCCGCCGCTGGTGGTCTGCATGTCGTCGTCGTTGAGTGCCATGGCTGCTCCCTCGTGTGCCGCCCCCGCCGTAGGTCGGGGCCTGTCGTGCAGCGGGTGGTACCCCACGCGCGATCTTCTCTAACCACACCGTAGACGGCGGGACCCGGCGACAGGGACGGTTCGCCGGGCCCCGCCGGAGCTCACCCGTTACGGGAGGTCGCGCCGTTGAGGGTGACGGCGGTGGGCGACAGGTTGGCGTCGTCGTGGGTGCCCTGGAAGCGCGCTGGACACCACCCTGCGGCGCTTCCCGGCCGAGACGCGCGTCGCCGTGGCGCCCCGGCACGCGTCAGCCGGACGGCGGTGACCCCGCCGCACGCGGCGCCCGCCCCGCCGCTGGGGCGGGACGGGCCGGGGATCACCCGTCAGGGGATCATCCGCTGCAGGTCGCGCGGCATGTTGGACTTGACGTCCTGCCATGTGCCCTGGGTGACGTGCTGGCGCAGGGTGTCGAGCACCACCTGCACCACCCGCTCCGTACCGCCCTCCACGTCGTACGGGAAGCCCTGGCGGACCTCGTAGAGGAAGTCGTCGCGGTTGAGCTTGATCGGCACGTTCTCGGGCTGCCACCCGTCGAAGTAGATCCCGCGCAGCAGCACCGGCAGCTGGGCGGCGAACTCCGCGCTCTCCGGCACGGACATCCGGTCCCGCAGCAGGTGCAGGACGGTTCGCAACGCCGCGTAGGACTGGTTGCGCTGCGCCTTCGGCCACCCGTACGCCTGCTCGATGTCCTTGAGGATCAGGTTCGTCTTGTCCAGCGAGGACTCGAACGCGGAAATCAACTGCTCAGCCATCTGCCCACCCCCGTGCGTCGCTCTCCCACCGTCGGTCGTCGTCGCGGCGTGGCGGCCCGCTCGGCCCCCGCCTCAGCCGGGTCGGCCTCCACCGACCGGGCCGCTCGCGGGCGCTGCCGTCGGCCGTCCCGACCACGTGCAGCACCCCGCCGCGTCGCCTGTCCGTCACGACCCGAACCGCCATGGGCCACCTCCGTCGCTGTCGGCCTCGCGGTCGGCGTCGGTCGACGGACCGCAGACACCGACCATGCTGCGCGGCGATCAGGTGAGCTCGCGTCACCCCGACCGGGTGAACCGGGCGGCCGGCTCAGCCGGCGTCGAGCAGCCCGGCCAGGATGCTCGCCCGGGGTGCGCTCGGCCCACAGCCGCGCGGTCCGTTCCACCGGCGGCGAGTAGTAGGTGGCGTCCACCTCGACCAGTGGGAAGCGCCGGGCGTAGTACGCCAGGCGCTTCTCCGGGGTGTCCGCGGTCTGCGGGTACCACCCCGAGTCCAGCAGGGTCCGGTCGGTCCAGGACGCGGTGCCCACCTTGATCTCACCCATGGGAAGAGTCCACCGCGCCCGGACCTGACCGGCAACCGCGACGCCCGCCCGCTCAGGCGGCCCGCCGCTCCCGCGTCTGCTTGCAGGCCACGCAGGAGGTGGCCGACGGGAAGATCTCTAGGCGCTCGACCGGGATCGGCGCGGAGCAGCCCTCGCAGAAGCCGTAGGTGCCCTGGTCGAGGCGGGTGAGGGCGTGTTCGAACTGGGCCCGGCGGTCGAGGATCGTCCGCAGCAGGGACTGCGCGGTGTCCCGCTCGGCGGTCTTGGTGCCGCTGTCGGCCTGGTCGTCGCCGGCCGTGTCGCCGACCTCCACCAGCCGCAGCACCTGGCTCTGCGCGACCGCCTGCTCGTACTCCGCGGACAGCTCGTCGTGGCGGGCCTGCAGGGAGAGTCGGATCTGGTCGATCTCCGCCTGGGATCGGCCCGTACCGACCGTGTCGTGGACGAGCATCGCTGCCTGCCTTTCGTCGGGCCCCGACCCGGTCGGGCCGGTCACCCGGATACGGTCCGCACGGGTGAGCTCACCCGTGCTCGGTGAGCCGGGCGAATACCCGTCCGTGGAGTGGATCAAACCGATGAATTTTGCGGCCTCAGTCGACCGGTTCGTCCGGCTCCACGAGGGCCGGGTGCCGGGGGTCGTCGGCGCGGACCACCACGTCGGCGAAGGAGGCCGGGGCGACCTCGTCGGCGTACCGGGCGAAGGCCGGCAGGGTCCACCGCAGCTCCGGGTCGGTACGCCGGGCCAGGGCGGCCGGCGAGAGCGCCAGGTGCACCGCGACGTCGAAGGGCAGCCCACCGCCGAGCAGCAGCGCCCCGCTGATCAGCAGTACCCCGCCGGGCGGCAGTGCGACGTACGCCGCCCGGCTGGCCCGGTCGGTCCCGGCGTCCCAGAGCGAGGGCAGCACCCGCCCCGAGCCGCCCGGGCCGGCGGGGTCCAGCGCCTCCCGGCGCAGCCCGGCCTCGTCGGTCCAGCTCTCGTAGTACGCGTCCGGGTTGGTCCGGCCCTGTTCGAAGCGGATCGAGGCGGGCCGCAGGAAGTCCTCGGCGCGCACGTGCAGTACTGGGCGGCCGAGTGCGCGCAGCGGGTCGACCAGGGACTCGGCGAGGCGCTGCGGCGCGGCGGCCGGCGGGCCGTCCACGGCGACCCGCAGCCGGCCGGGCTGGTCGGCCGGGGCGACGGCGGGGCTCGGCTCGGTCGCGGCGGAGAGGAGCCGCTCGGTCAGCTCGGCGACGAGCCGCTCGGGCGAGATGGGTCGGACACGCATCCGACCATGGTGCCCCGGCCGGTCAGCCGGTGTGGTCGATGGTGACCCGGGCGTCGTCGGCGAGCCGGTAGCCCACCCCGTAGACGGTGGTGACAAGAGGGACGTCCACGCCGACCTTGCCGCGCAGCCGGCGTACGTGCACGTCGACGGTGCGGACCCCGGCGTGCTCGTAGCCCCAGACCGCGTTGAGCAGTTGCAACCGGGTGAAGACCCGGCGCGGGTGGGCCACCAGGTGCAGCAGCAGGTCGAACTCCAGCCGGGTCAACGGCAGCGACTCGCCGTCGCGCAGCACCGAGCGGGAGGAGGCCAGGATGTGCAGGGCCGTGATGGTCGGCGCGAGCGACCGGGCCGGGGACCGGCCGCCGGGCAGCGGCTCGACCCGCCGTTCGGCGGGGACGCCGTTGGTGGTGATGGTGCCCTCGCCGCGCTCCAGCATCTCCCGGGCGGCCTCCAGCAGCCGGCGGGCCGGCGGGGTCAACGACTCCTCACACGCCAACGGGATGGACAGGGTCACGGTGAGCACGGGTGTGGCCGTGTTCGCCGGGCGGCGCTGGCCGCCGGGGGGACGACCGGGAACCGCGGGTTGGGACGTATGCCATCCGGCGCGCGACGAGGCGGGGCTGACCGACATGGTCCTCCTTGGCTGGTCCGGGTGTAATCCCACGGCCCGGGACGCCGCTTCATCGATGCTTCCCGGCCCCTGAGCGAGGGTCAAGGGGCGGCCACGTTGCATGAATGTGACAATTGACGAACACATCGCAGCCGAACGCTCGCTCTGCGTACGAGCCAGATGATTACAGCAGAGTCGCCGGGGCGGCCGGCTACGGGGGTACCCGCGCCGGTTCACTTTGGTCGGTCATCCCGGCCGACCCACCAGGGCGGAGGGCCCCCCGGCACGCCGCACCCTCCTCAGCGGGACCGGTCGACCCGGACCCTGGCCTCGTCGGCGAGGCGGTAGCCGACGTGACCCTCCCGTGGTGGGCAGGCAAGCTACCAGTCCGCCGGGCGCGTCCGCCGACTAGCCTGGACGGGTGACCGACGACCTGGACGCCGAGACGCTGGCCTTCGCCCACCGGATGTTCGACCTGGCGCGCGACGGCCGGGCCGAGGAGCTGAGCGGCTACGTCGACGCCGGCCTGCCGGTGAACATGACCAACGACAAGGGCGACACGCTGCTCATCCTGGCCGCGTACCACGCCCACCCGGACACGGTGACGGCTCTGCTCGCCCGGGGGGCCGACCACTCCCGCACCAACGACCGGGGGCAGACCGCGCTGGCGGCGGCCGTGTTCCGCAAGAACGCCGAGGCGGTCCGGGCGCTGCTCGACGCCGGCGCGGATCCGGCGCACGGCGGCCCGTCGGCGGTGGAGACCGCCCGCTTCTTCGACCTGCCGGAAATGCTCACCCTGCTCACCTCCCGCTGAGACGACACCATGGACGATCCCGTACCGGAGCGGATGCGCACAGCGGCCACCGCGCTGCTGGCCGCGCTCGACGAGCCGGCCCGCGCCGCCGCCGGCCACACCTTTGACGACGAAGGCCGGCGTCGGCTGGAGTACCGGCCCCGGCCGCGACCCGGGGTCTGCCTGGCCGACCTGGACCGCGCCGGGCGCAAGGCCGCGCACCGGCTGCTGGCCACCGCGCTGAGCCCACCTGCGTACGCCCAGGCGATGGCGGTGGTGGCGCTGGAGGAGGTGCTGGACCGGGCCGAGGAGTGGCAGCGTGGCCGGCACAGCGGCGACTACTGGGTGGCCCTGTACGGCGACCCGGCCCGCGACGACCGCTGGGCCTGGCGATTCGAGGGGCACCACCTGTCGGTGAGCATGACGGTGGTCGACGACGAGGTCTCCCCCGCCCCGGTGTTCCTCGGCGCCAACCCCGCCACCGTCCGGCACGCCGGACGGCCCGTCTCCCGCCCGCTGGGCGTCGAGGAGGACCTCGCCTGCGAGCTGCTGGAGGCGATCGGGCCGGCCGGGCGGGCCGCCGCGATCGTCGCCGACGAGGCGCCGGCGGACATCGTCAGCGCCACCCGCCCGTCAGTCGACGCGCCGATCACCCCGCTGGGCGTGCCCGGCGACCGGCTCGGCGTCACCGGCCGGGCGCTGCTCGACCAGCTCGTGGCGCTCTATCTGGACCGGCTCCCCGCCGAGCTGGCCGTCCGCGAGGCGGACCGGCTCGCCGGGGGCGAGCTGCACTTCGCCTGGGCCGGGTCGACCCGGCCGGGCGCACGGCACTACTACCGGGTGCAGGGCGACGACCTGCTGATCGAGTACGACAACACCACCGACGACGGCAACCACGCGCACACCGTGCTGCGCCGCCCGGCCAGCGACTTCGGCGCCGACGTGCTCGCCGCCCACCACGCCCGCGCCCACTGACGCCGGTCAGGCCGGCCGGACCGCCTCGATCAGGAAGCGGCGGGCGTGCGCGACGAGGGTCCCCTCCGTGCGGATCCGCCGGTCCAGCGCGGCGAGCTGCGGCCGGTGCCGGTCCACGTCGAAGTCCGGCACCGTCCAGACCACCTTGCGCAGGAACCAGACCACCGCGCCGACGTCGTGGAAGACCGCCCGCAGGGTGGCCTGTTCGAGGCGGGCCACGGTCAGGCCGGCGGCCTCGGCGGCGGCGACGGCCTGCTCGGGGTGGCGGGTGTCGGGCGGCGGCAGCGGGCCGAGGACCGCCTCGCTCAGCTCGCGCATCGTGCCCGGACCGATCTGCTGGGACAGGTACGCCCCACCCGGCCGCAGCACCCGGGCAATCTCGGCCCACCCGGTGGCGACCGGGTGCCGGCTGGTGACCAGGTCGAAGGAGCCGTCGCGGAACGGCAGCCCCGACGCCGGGCCCACCTGGACGACGCTGGCGCCAACCCGGCGCAGCGTACGCCGGGCGACCGCGACGTTGGGCGGCCAGGCCTCCGTGGCGACCAGCAGCGGCGGCGGGGCCGGCACCCCGGCGAGCACCTCTCCCCCGCCGGTGTCGACGTCCAGCGCGGTGCGGGCCGCCGCCATCCGGGCCGCCACCAGCCGGGTGTAGCCCCAGGGCGGGCGCTCCTCGGTGGCCCGGCCGTCCAGCCAGGAGAAGTCCCAACCGTCGACGGGCGCGGCGGCCGCCTCGGCGACCAGCTCGGCGAAGGTGCGCTCTGCCATCCGGCCACCCTGCCCCGCCCGATGGGCGGCCGGCAACCGGATTTGACCGGCGTCGATCGACTCCAGATCGGGGACGGGGCGGCATCCGCGCCAAGCGCAACCCGCCAGTTGACCGAGATGGCGCGCGGCGCGGGTACCGCGCGCCCGGCGCAGGATCAGGCGCGCGGGCGGATGATCTCCACGGTGGAGCCGGCGGCGGGCACGCCGTCCAACGCCTCGAAGCCGCTGGGCTCGCGGCGGGCGGTGTCGAACTCACGCATCAGGCGCGCGCCGAGCCGGACCCCGACCGCGCCGACCGCCAGGGCGACCAGCTCGGTGACGACCAGGACCCCGGTGGCGCCGCGCTGCGGGGCGTCGGCCCGGATCAGGCAGGCCAGCAGGAACAGCGCGGCCATGCCCGCGTTGAAGACGGCGGCGCTGACGAAGAGCCCGAACGGGAACGTCACCAGCATCGGTTGGATCGGATGTCCCTGCACCCGCAGCCGGCTCTCCATCGGTTCCTCCCGGGATCGGATCAGCTCACGAATCCAGGGTGCTACGCCAGTGCGGCGAACAACGCGCTCAACCCTCCCGGGGACGGGACACCGTGGCGACCAGCCGCTCGGCGACCTCGCGCAGCGGGATGTCCAGCGAGGAGGCGGCGTTGCGCAGCACGTCGAGTGCCTCCGGCGCCGGGCACCCGCGCTGGATCATGATCACCCCGATCGCCTGGCCGACGACGCCCTCGGCGAGCAGCGACTCGTCCAGCTCACCGGCCCGCTCGGCCTGCTTGGCCCGGTCGCGGACCGCCGCCAGCAGCAGGCCGGCGTGCTCGGCGAGCAGCATCGCGGTGAGCTGGTGCCGGGCGCTGAAGGTGCCGCCGGAGTCGGTGTAGAGGTTGATCACTCCGATGGCCTGCTCGTCGACGTCGACCGGCGCGGAGATCACCCCACGCACCCCGAGGCCACGCGCCCGGGCCGTCCAGCCCGGCCAGCGCTCCTCGGCGGCGAGGTCCTGGGCGACGGTCATCTCACGGCGCCGGACGGCGCTCATCGCCGGCGACTCCGGGCCGTGCCGCAGGTCGTCCAGCTCCGCCAGGCGCGGGTCGGAGGCCGCCACCCCGGCCGGCTCCCCGGCGCGCAGCGCGGTGAAACCGCACCAGGTCACCTCCGGTACGGCGTCCCGGGCGATGCGCACCAGCCGGGCCAGCGCCTCGTCGAAGTCGTCGGCCGCGATAAGACCGGCGGTCAACTCGCGCAGCAGGGCGGCGGTCTCCAGCACGCCGAGGGTGTCTATCGTCGGCTCCCGCGTGTCCAGGTTCACCGGCGCACGGCCCCCGCGCACCGACCCGCCCCGACGACCGGCCCCATTGCCTGTCTCATCGTGTGATCTCCCCTGACTCATGAGCCCCGGGCTACTACCCTCGCAAACCCGGGTCGAAACCGCGTAAAGGGGTCCCTTCCGGCGTGTTGCCGCGCCGGAAGGGACCCCTCGGTTCGCGCTCAGCGCGCGGCGGAGAGCCGCCGGCCGACCGAGGCGATCAGCCGGTCCAGCTCCGAGCCGAACGGGTTGTCGTGGACCAGGTACGTCCAGGTGGCACTCGGCCGGACCAGCTTGGCGGCATCCGGCTCCCAGTCCTCGGCGAACTCGGTCTCCTCGAAGGTCGCGATGGTCCGCGTCTCGATCTCGGGGACGAGGTTGTTGAACGCCGGCACCGCCGACCGGTGGAACTCGTCCAGCGGGTCGAGGCGGCCCAGCGCCCGCAGGTGCACGCCCTCGCGGACCTCCGACAGCTCGGCCAGGTGCTCGGCCCAGAGCCGGTCGAGGTGATAGAGGGCGATCGACCGGGCGACCCGGGCGAGCAGGTCCTCGTCCATCTCGCCGGCCTTCTCCGGCACCCGGTCCAGCAGCATCAGCGCGGCCACGTCGCTGGTGAGCAGCCGCTCCCGGCGCTCGGCGAGGGCCTTGCGCTGCTGCTCGATCACCACGCTGTACCGCCAGGTGTTGCGGTGGATCTCGTGGTTGACGCCCTCGGCCACCCGCTGGGCGTGCTCCACGGCGTAGTCGACCTGCTCGTCGGTGACCAGGCCGTCGGCGTTCATCCGCGGCGAGGCCGGGACGGTGTCGCCGGCGTGCCGGACCACCAGGTCGTCCTCCAGGCTGACGAGGAAGACCGACCCGCCCGGGTCGCCCTGCCGGCCGGCCCGGCCACGGAGCTGGTCGTCGACCCGGCGGCTGTCGTGCCGGCCGCTGCCGATCACGTACAGGCCGCCCAGCTCGGCCACCCGCTCCCCGTCGGACTGGTCGCTGCCGCCGAGCCGGATGTCCACGCCCCGGCCGGCCATCTGGGTGGAGACGGTCACCGCGCCGTACGCGCCGGCCTCGGCGATGATCGCCGCCTCCTCGTCGTCGTTCTTGGCGTTGAGCACCACGCAGGGCACCCCGGCGGCGTGCAGGCCGGCGGCCAGCCCCTCGGACTCCTTGACGTCCAGGGTGCCGACCAGCACCGGCCGGCCTGCGGAGTGGCAGCGCTTGATCTCGTCGATCAGCGCCTCCTCCTTCTCCGCCCGGGTCGCGTAGATCCGGTCCGGCTCGTCCTGGCGGACGCAGGGGGTGTTCGGCGGGATCACCGCCACCTCGAGGCCGAAGAACTCGCGCAGCTGGTCGCCGACCAGCACCGCCGTGGCGGTCATCCCGCAGACCGTCGGGTAGAGCGCGATGTACGCCTGCACGGCGATGGTGCCCAGCACCTCGCCCTCGGCGGTGGCGTCGAGGCCCTCCTTCGCCTCGACCGCAGCCTGCAGGCCGTCCGGCCAGCGGCGACGCTGGGCCACCCGGCCGCGCATCTCGTCGATCAGCTCGACCGAGCCGTCCCGGACGATGTAGTCGACGTCGCGGTGCAGCAGGGAGTGCGCGTGCAGCGCCACGTTGACGGCGGAGAGCTGCCCGACGTGCTCGGTGTCGTACAGGTCGATGCCGCCCAGCTTCGCCTCGACGGTGGCCAGGCCAGCGGCGGTGAACGCGACGCTGCGGCCGTCCTCGGCGACGGTGTAGTGCTTGCCCTTGCGCAGGCCGCGCACCAGCGCCGCGGCGGCGTGCGCCGGGTCCTGCTCGCCGGCGACCGCGCCGGCGAGCACCATCGGCACCCGGGCCTCGTCGATCAGGATCGAGTCGGCCTCGTCGACGATCGCGGTCTTCAGCGGCGGCTGGACCCGGTCGGCGAGGTCGGTGACGAGCTGATCGCGCAGGAAGTCGAAGCCGGCCTCGCTGACCGAGACGTAGGTGACGTCGCAGGCGTAGGCGGCGCGCCGCTCCCCGGGGGTGGAGGCCTCGTTGACCCAGCCGACGGTGAGCCCGAGCAGCCCGTAGACCGGCGCCATCCACTCGGCGTCGCGGCGGGCCAGGTAGTCGTTGACGGTGAGCACGTGCACGGGCCCGTTGCCCAGCCGGACGTGCCCGTACGCGGCGACGGTGGCGGTGAGCGTCTTGCCCTCACCGGTGGCCATCTCGGCGACCTTGCCCGAGAGCAGCGCCATCGCGCCGAGCAGCTGCACGTCGTACGGCCGCTGGTCCAGCCCGCGGCGGGCGGCCTCCCGGCCGATCGCGCAGATCTCCACGTACTCCGTGGCGGCACCGGCGGCCTCGGTGAGCGCGGCGTCGTCGAGGGCGGACAGCTCCTCCTCGCGCGCGGCGATCTGCGGCAGCAACTTCTCCAGCGGGGCCAGGTCGACCGTCGTCCCCGGGCGCTGGAGGAACCGCCGGAACCTGCTCTTCAACCGTTGCGACACACCCATGAGCGGCAACGGTACGCGAACCGGCCGGGTCGTCGCTGCCCGGCTCGTCCGGGGCGTCCCGGGCGTCCCCGTCTGCGCCCGTCCGGGCAGGTCAGAGACGGCGGACCGGGTCAGCTCGCCAGCAACTGGTGGGCGGCCGGCTCGCGGCAGAGCGGACCGGTGACGGTCAATTCGTCGTGGGTGCCGACCGCGACCGCCCGGCCGCCCGTCGAGCACCACGATCTGGTCGGCGTCGACGACCGTGGCCAGCCGGGGCACCGGTGCCCGGGGTCAGCAGGTCAGCACCACCTGGAGTTCCTGCCGGCGCCGCTCGGCCAGGTCGGTCAGCAGGGCGGGCGCTTCCTCGAGCGGCACCACCGCCGAGACGAGGTGCTTGCGGATCACGTCGCCGTACTGCCGCAGCAGCTCGATGGTCTCGGCGGAGAACCGTTCCCGGTCCCAGGTCGGCGCGAGCCCGCGCGGCACCCGCCCGATCTGGGCGCAGCGCAGCGAGAGCCCGTTGTGGTGGAACTCCTCGCCGAACCGGACGGCGTCCGCGCCGTCCTGGTAGAAGGCCAGGTCGATCACCGTGCCCTGCGGGCGCAGCAGGCGCAGCGCCAGCTGCAGCGCCCACGCCTGGCCACGGCACTGGAACACCACGTCGGCGCCCCGGTCCCCGGCGGCGTGGCTCCAGCGGGTCTTGAGCACCACGGCCGGGTCGTGGGCCTCCGGGTCGAGGGTCTCCAGGCCGAGCGCCTCGGCGACCTGCCGCCGCTGCGGCGTCCGGTCCAGCACCACCACCGACGCGGCGCCGTGACGCCGGGCGAACAGGGCGGTGAGCAGGGCGACGACGCCGCTGCCGACCACCGCGACCCGCCGGCCGCGCACCCCGTCGCCGAGCGAGCGCACGTCGGTGCCGCAGAGGTCGGCGGCGGCGTGCAGCAGGCCGTTGGCGCAGATCGGGCCCATGTGAGCGACGTAGACGCCGAGCAGCGGGTCGAGGTCGTCGGGGAGCGGGACGAACCGCTCGGCGACCGGGTCGGCCACGTGGCCGCTGCGGTGGCCGTAGGTCATCGCCCCGACCGTGCCGACCGCGACGGCCGGGGTACGGCTCTCCACCACCCGACCGACCTGCATGTAACCGAGCCGGGTGACCGGGTACGGGGTGCTCGCCCCGCCGGGCTGGAACAGGCCCAGGTCCGGGTTCCAGGTGACGTTGAGATAGGGGTTGGTGCCCTTGACGAAGCTCAGCTCGGTACCGGCGGAGACGCCGCTGTAGAGCGTCTCCACCCGGAAGGTGCCCTCGCGCAGCTCGGCGGCGTCCTGCTCGACCAGCTCGACCGCGCCGGGTCCGCTGACCACCACGACCTTGTCACGCATCGACGCTCACCGCCACGCCGGCCAGCGGCGCGGCCGCCGGGCCGGTCGGCAGGGTCACGGCCCGGCCGGTGCGGGCCGACTCGGCGAGCGCCAGGGCCAGCCGCTGGGTACGCAGTGCCTCCGCGTACGGCACCCGGACGTCGTCGCCGACGCCGGTCACCGCGTCGACGAAGGCCCGGTCGACGGCGATCCGGGCGCCGTCCGGGTCGGAGGAGATCCGGCGCTCACCGTCGGCGTCGCGGATCACCAGGCCGCCCTCGGCGAGCGACAGCGCCAGCCCGTCGGCGAGGATCTCCAGCCCCGCCCGGTGCTTCCAGGTCAGCACGCAGCCGGCGGCGAGGGTGCCCACCGCCCCGTTGGCGAAGCGCAGGGTGGCCGCGGTCACCGAGTCGATGTCGGCGCCCTCGACGGGCGGCGGGGTGCCGTTGCCGTACGCGGTCACCTCGACCGCCTCGCCGACCAGCGCCCGGACCAGGTCCAGCACGTGCGCGGCCTGCTCGACGACGGGACCGCCGGAGCGGTCCCGCACCGCCCACCAGGCCACCGGCGGGACCTTGTCCAGCCAGGCGCCGTTGACCATCCGCACCGGCCGGTCGGCCAGCAGCTGGCGGGCCTGCTCCACCACGTGCAGGTACCGCCAGTGGTGGCCGACGGCGGTGAGCAGCCGCTTCCGCTCGACCAGCGCGGCGATCCGCTCGGCGGTGTCCAGGTCGACCGCGACGGGCTTCTCCACGAACATCGGGACGCCGGCCGCGATGACCGCCTCCTCCACCGGCCCGTGCGCGAACGGCGGCACGCAGACGTACACCGCGTCCGGCCCGGCGGCGAGCAGCTCGTCCACGTCGGCGAAGGCCCGACCGCCGTGCGCGCCGGCCAACTCCGCCGCCGCGTCCCGGGCCACGTCGGTCACCCCGAGCAGTTCCACGCCCTCGAAACCGCCCAACACGCGGGCGTGGCGTTGCGCCACCCCGCCGGCCCCTACCAGTCCCACCCGGCACCTGCGCATCCCACCGACCCTCTCGACGCGTTTCACGACCAGCCGGAACAGCTCTCCCCGCCGCACCGGAACGCGAAACCCGACGGGTCCGGCAATGAACCGTTCAGCTGGCGAAAACCGGGCGGTGCACGGTCCGTGATCAAGCTGGTAGGCATGATCCGGTTAGCGCGCGAGCGGAGATGGGAAAACACCTCCGCGTTTCCGCCACAATCTGGGGGTGTGCCAGTGCGGGATACAGATTCGATCGTCTCACCTGTGGTGGAGGCATGGGCCACGTACCGAACGACCTCGGCCGACGACTGGCCGGCCCGCCGGCTGATCTGCGCCAAGGGTGACAGCCGGGTCAGTGTGGTGCTGCCGGCGCGAAACGAGGAGGCCACCGTCGGCGCGATCGTGTCGACGATCCGCGAACACCTGATCGACCGGATCCCCCTGGTCGACGAGCTGATCGTGGTGGACTCCCGGTCGACCGACCGGACCGCCCAGGTGGCCCGCGCCGCGGGCGCGGAGGTGGTCAGCCAGGACGCGATGACCCGGGGGCTGCCCCGGCTGACCGGCAAGGGCGACGCGCTCTGGGCCGGCCTGGCCGCCGCCGAGGGCGACGTGGTCGCCTTCCTCGACGCAGACCTGCGCGAGTTCCGTCCGCACTTCGTGACCGGCCTGATCGGACCGCTGCTGACCGACCCGTCGGTGGACTTCGTAAAGGGCTTCTACCACCGGCCCCTGGTCGGCGCCGCCAGCGTGGAGGCCGACGGCGGCGGGCGGGTGACCGAACTGATGGCCCGCCCGCTGCTCAACCTCTTCTGGCCGGAGCTGGCCGGCTTCGTGCAGCCCCTCGCCGGCGAGTACGCCGGCCGCCGGGAGGTGCTGGAGCAGGTGCCGTTCGTCTCCGGCTACGGGGTGGAGACGGCGATGCTGATCGACCTGCTGGAGCTGGTCGGCCTGGACGCCCTCGCCCAGGTGGACCTCGGCGAGCGCAAGCACCGCCACCAGGACACCGCGGCGCTGGGCCGGATGTCCGCGCAGATCATGCACACCGCCTGGTCGCGGTTGCAGCGTCGCGGCTGGGCCAGCCCCGGCACCACGCCGGCCACGACGCTCACCCAGTTCCGCCGGGGCGGCACGGACGCGCTGCCCAATCTGGACCGGGAGATCGTGGTCAGCGACGTCTCGGTGCAGGAGCGCCCGCCGCTGGCGCAGCTGCGGCACCGGGTGCCGCGCCGGCGGGTGGCGGCGTGAGCGGGCGCGGCGGGCGAACCGTCGCGCTCCGCGTCGTGGCGCCGCCCGGCGACACCGACGGCAGGGCGGTGGCGGCGTGCGGCTCCGGTCGCCGCGACCGGTACCCGACGGCGGGCCGCGCGGCCCGGCCGGTGGCGGAGAGCGGACGGCCGACGGGGGCCCCGCCGAGGGAAAGGACAACAGCGCGATGAGTCTCACCGTCCTGATGAACGCCGGCCCCTGGTTGTCCGTGCCGCCCCCCGGCTACGGCGGGATCGAGAACGTCATCGCCACCCTGGTGCCGGAGCTGCGGCGCCTCGGCGTACGGGTGGTGCTGGCCTCGGTCGACACCAGCACCCTGCCGGCGGACGAGAAGTTCTCCGTCTTCCCCGACGGGCAGTTCCACGCCCTGCAGCGGCCCTACAACCAGGTCTGCGGGATCTCCCAGGCCCACCTCAACGGGGTGGTCCGCCAGCTGCACCGCCGCGACGACATCGACCTGGTGCACGACCACGTGGAGGCGGTCGGGCTGGCCACGCTGGCCGCGATGGGGCCGGACGCCCCGCCGGTGCTGCACACCCTGCACTGGGACCTGGCCAAACACCCCGAGCTCTACGGCAACCTCGACGCCGGTGACCGGGTCCGGGTCAACGGTGTCTCCGCCTCCCAGCTGGCCCGCGCCCCCCGGGCACTGCGGGAACACTCGGTGGGGCACGTGCACCTGTCCACCCCGCTGGCCGTCGGGGCGGACCGCGCGGCGCGCCCCGACAAGGGCGACCACACGATCATCCTGGGCCGGATCAACCCGGGCAAGGGGCAGGACGTGGGCGCCCGGCTGGCCCAGCGGGTCGGGGTGCCGCTGGTGCTCGCCGGGCCGGTCGGGCCGTACCACCGCCCGGAGGACCTGGCCGCGGCCGGGGACGAGGCCCGACAGAACCCGGACGTGCGCTTCTTCTACGACGAGGTGGCCCCGCACGTCGACGGTGACCTGGTCCGCTGGGTCGGCACGGTGGCCGGGCAGGAGCGTGACGACCTGCTGGCCGGGTCGAAGGCCTCGCTGTTCCCGCTGCGGTGGGAGGAACCGGGCGGCACCGCCGTGGTGGAGTCCCTCGCGCTGGGCACGCCGGTGGTGGCGACCGCCCGCGGCTGCCTGCCGGAGCTGATCGAGCACGGGCGCACCGGCCTGCTCACCACCGACGAGGACGAGCTGGGCGACCTGCTGCTGGCGGCCAGCGTGCTCGACGCGGACGACTGCCGGCGCGAGGCCGCGACCCGGTTCACCCCGGCGGTGATGGCGCAGCGCTACGTCGACCTGTACGAGCGGGTCCGCCAGGGCGTCCCGTCCCGGCAGTTGCAGGTCGCCTGAGGCGTACCCCGGCTCCTGTGGCCCGGGCCGGCGTGGTCCGCCCGTTTGTCGTGCCGACGGGAGGGAACGCCACGACGCGACGGAGGGAGCCCCGCGATGGCCGGTCCGATGGCGCACTCCCGGGCCCGGCGCAACCCGGCGGACGGCCGCGCGCCGGTACGCCGGGCCGCCGCCACCGTCGGGACGGTGTTCCTGCTGGTCGGGGCCCTCGGCTTCCTGCCCGGGATCACCAGCGACTACGGCGACCTGCGGCTGGCCGGGCACCAGTCCGGCGCCGAACTGTTCGGGGTGTTCCAGGTGTCGGTGCTGCACAACCTGCTGCACCTGGGCTTCGGGGTGGCCGGCCTGGCGCTGTCGCGGACGGTCGGGCTGGCACGCGCGTACCTGGTCGGCGGCGGGGCGGTCTACCTCGTGCTCTGGCTCTACGGGCTGGCCGTCGACCACCCCAGCGCGGCGAACGTCATCCCGGTCAACGCCGCCGACGACGCGCTGCACCTCGGGCTCGGGCTCGGGATGCTCGCGCTCGGCCTGCTCGCCGGGCGGGACGGGGATCGCCGCTGACCGGGCGCCGGCATCCGATCGTCCGGTTTCACCCCGCCGGATCCCCGGGTACCTGGCTGGACCTGAGCACGCGAGCGTCGTACCGGCGAATTGACCCGAAATTACCTCTCTCGCCTGGTTACATGGGCAGGGGTGGGTATCGCGCCCGTCCTTTCTGTCGTGACGGGGTGAGAGCCAATGCCCAGACGGGTGACCACGGAGCCGGCACGGGACCGGGGGCCGGCGATTCTGGCACCGGCGCGGTTCGGCGGCTATCCCGGCCCGGTCCGGCCGGCCCTGCCGGGAAACAAACTGGTCAAGCTGCTCGGCACGACCGACGCCAAGCAGATCGGCCTGCTGTACCTGATCACCTCGTTCGGGTTCTTCATCATCGGCGGCGTGCTGGCCCTGCTGCTCCGGATCGAACTGGCCCGGCCGGGCCTGCAGATCCTCTCCCCCGAGCAGTACAACCAGATGTTCACCATGCACGGCACGATCATGCTGCTGCTCTTCGCGACGCCGCTGGTGTTCGCGTTCGGCAACTACATCGTGCCGTTGCAGATCGGCGCGCCGGACGTCGCGTTCCCCCGCCTCAACGCCTTGGCGTACTGGCTCTACCTGTTCGGCGGGACCATCGTGGTCGCCGCATTCGCCACTCCAGCCGGGGCGGCCGACTTCGGCTGGACCGCGTACAACCCGCTGAGCAACGTGGAGAACTCCCCGGGCGTCGGCGCCAACATGTGGGTGATGGGGCTGGTCCTCTCCGGCCTGGGCACCATCCTCGGCGCGGTCAACATGATCACCACCACGCTCACCCTGCGGGCACCGGGAATGACCATGTTCCGGATGCCGATCTTCACCTGGAACATGCTGCTGACCAGCGTCCTGGTGATCCTGGTCTTCCCCCTGCTGGCCGCCGCGCTGTTGGCGCTGGCCGCGGACCGGTTGCTCAACGCGCACGTGTTCGACGCGGCCACCGGCGGGCCGATGCTGTGGCAGCACCTGTTCTGGTTCTTCGGCCATCCCGAGGTCTACATCGTCGCGCTGCCGTTCTTCGGCATCGTCACCGAGGTCATCCCGGTCTTCGCCCGCAAGCCGATCTTCGGATACACCGGTCTGGTGCTCGCCACCATCGCGATCACCGTGCTGTCGATGACCGTCTGGGCGCACCACATGTTCGCCACCGGCCAGGTGCTGCTGCCCTTCTTCAGCATCCTCAGCTATCTGATCGCCGTACCGACCGGCGTGAAGTTCTTCAACTGGATCGGCACCATGTGGAAGGGACAGCTCACCTTCGAGACGCCGATGCTCTTCGCCGTCGGCTTCCTGGTCACCTTCCTGCTCGGCGGCCTCACCGGGGTGCTGCTGGCCAGCCCGCCGGCCGACTTCCACGTCACCGACACCTACTTCGCGGTCGCCCACTTCCACTACGTGCTCTTCGGCACCATCGTGTTCGCCGCCTTCGCCGGGGTCTACTTCTGGTTCCCCAAGATGACCGGACGGCTGCTCGACGAACGGCTCGGCAAGATTCACTTCTGGACGATGTTCGTCGGCTTCCACGGCACGTTCCTGGTGCAGCACTGGCTGGGCAATGAGGGCATGCCCCGGCGGTACGCCGACTACCTGCCGAGCGACGGCTTCACCGTGCTCAACACGATCTCCAGCATCGGCTCGTTCGTGCTCGGCGCGTCCACGTTGTTCTTCATCTACAACGTCTGGAAAACCTGGCGGTACGGTGCGCTGGTGACCGTGGACGATCCGTGGGGCTTCGGCAACTCGCTGGAGTGGGCGACCACCTGCCCGCCCCCGCTGCGCAACTTCGACCGGATGCCCCGGATCCGCTCCGAGCGCCCGGCGTTCGACGCCAAGTACGGCTCGCTCGTCGCCGACCTGGGCCGCGACCTGCCGCAGCGCACCACCCGCCCGCCCCAGCAGTTCCACGAGGAGCTGCGGCACGAGCGGCACGTCCCGGAGTCGCCGGCGGTCGAGGGCGCGCACGGCGCCCGGGAGGCGGTGGACTTCCATCCCGCCCCGCAGTTCGGCGCCCGGCCGGTGGAGGTGCCGGAGCCGGAGGAGGTGCGCCGGCCCAGCTTCGAGCAGACCGACGCGCCGGAGCCCGCCGCGGAACGGGCGCCGCAGGAGAACGAGCGGTGGCGACACCCGCACCGCAAGGACGACACCGAGGAGCACTGACCGGGGCAACCGGGAGGGGCCGGCACCGCGACGGTGCCGGCCCCTGCCGGTGGACACCGCCGGCATCGGGTTGCCCGCCACCACCCCTTGGCGACCAGGAACGCGGGACCTCCACCGGTCGCCGGCGGTGCGGCGTCGACCGAGGGACCCACCACGTCACCCGGCCCCACCACGCACGGCACGGCCACGCTGGCGACCCCGGGACGGCGGGCGTACCGGGGTCGGGCGGGCGGGACTCAGGCGTCGGCGGTGGCGGGCAGGCCGGCGGCGGTGAGCGAACGGCGTACCGCCGGTTGGACCCGGGTCAGCCGCAGCGGGACGCCAGTGCGGGCCGCCGCGTCCCGGCCAGCCATCAGGGCGGCGATCCCCCCGGCGTCGACGCCGCCGGCGCCGTCCAGGTCGACCACCACCTCGCGGGGCTGGCCGGTGACCGCCTCCAGCATCACCCGACGCAGCTGGTCGGCGCCGTCCCGGTCGATCTCGCCGCCCACCTCGACCACCACCCGGTCACCGGTGCGTTTCAGCGCGATCCGGTTCCGGCCGGTGTCGGACTCGGCGGCGCCGTTCTGCCAGGGCGGCGGCGCGTCGGCGAGCATCGCCTGGCGCAGCCAGGTCAGCGCGCGGGACAGCAGCCGGGAGACGTGCATCTGGGAGATGCCGAACCGGGCGGCGATCTCCGCCTGGGTCTGGTTGCCGTAGAACCGCATGGCCAGGATGCGCCGCTCCCGCCAGGGCAGCCGGTGCAGCAGCCCGCTGACCGTCACCCGGTCGTCGACGGATTCGAGCGCGTTGTCCGACTCGCCGACAAGGTCGCCGAACTCCGCCGAGCTCTCCCCGCCGACGGGCGCGTTGAGCGAGGCCGGGCTGTAGCCGGCGGCGGACTCCAGCGCGGCGAGGATCTCCTCCTCCGGGGTCTCCAGCCGCTCGGCCAACTCCGCCACGGTCGGCGCCCGGGACAGCTCGCCGGTCAGCGCCGCGGTGGCCTGCCCGACCTCCAGAATCAGGTCGCGCAGGCGGCGGGGCACGTGCACCCCCCAGGTGCGGTCCCGGAAGTGCCGCTTGATCTCGCCGACGATGGTGATCGCCGCGTAAGCGGTGAACGAACCACGCTCGGGGTCGTACCGGTCGACGGCGTTGACCAGGCCGAGACGGGCCACCTGCTCCAGGTCCTCCAGCGGCTCACCACGCCCCCGGTAGCGCCTGGCGAGCCGGCCGGCGAAGGGCAGGGCGAACCGGACGAGGTCGTCCCGCGCCTCCTGCCGCCGCTCGGGTGGCAGGCCCGCGATCCGCGCCGCGTAGGCCAGGGCGGCCGCGTCCAGGTCCTCCAGACCGCGGTCCGTCGGCGGTGGTGTGGTCGTGGTGGTCTGTCCGAACATCCGCGCCTCCCTCAGGAAGGTCCCCCGCCCGGGATCGGAGCCGGTCGTGCGCGTGGTCGGGCCACGCACCGGGCCGGAAGTTGGGTCACGTGACGCGCCGGTGTCACCGGGCGCGCGGGAGCGACGGCAGCGCGCTGCGCGCCGTGGTCCGGCCGTCGCAGCGAGCGGTGTTCCCGCTCCGTAGGTACTCAATCACGCGACCCCGGGTTCGCGAGGATGTTTCGGCAGCTCCGCCCGGCGGGTCGGCGGGAAACGGCCGGGCCGGCGAGTCCCGGCAGGCTCAGGACACGGCCAGGCCCAGCGCGGCACCGTCCGCCCGCAGGGCGGCGACCGCCTCGCCGATGCCGAGCGGAGGCGGCACCGGCAGGTCGTACGGCTGGTTGCGGAGCACCTCGGTGGCCCGGCGGGTGGGCACCGAGGCGACCGGATAGCCGCGGGCGGCGGTGCGGTCGAGCGCGCGGCGGCGGCGGCCGAACGCGGCCACGGCGAGCCACTGGGGCAGTCCGGCCAGGGCGGGCGAGCGCATCCCGGGTGATTCCGGCAGCACGTCCACCGAGCTGAACGGCTCGCTGCCGGCCAGCCACCACTCCACCCCGTCGACGCTGCGCCGGGTGGCGTTCTCGCACCAGTAGGGCACCAGGCCCGCCCGTACCACCTGCCACGGGTCGAGCAGCCGGCCGCACTCGACCACCAGCCGGTCGCCGGTCTTGCCGGCCCGCCGCAGCCAGCGCCGGTACAGGTCGGCGACGGCCGCGCTCAGCGCGGTGGGCTGCGGGAAGAACACCTCGTGCAGCCCGTGGCCGTGGCGCCGGCCCCAGTGCCGCACCCCGTCGACGAAGCCGGGCTCCACCCCGTGCTCGGCGTGCTCCCCGGCGGCGGCGACCTCCGGCGGCTCCCAGTGCGCGCCGTCGCCGCCGGCCGACCGGAGCACCTGGCGCAACGCGTGCGACTCGGGATGGAAGTCCACCGGCTCCAGGCCGCTGCCCGGGCAGCCGAGCTGGAAGCTGTGCCCCTGCCCGTCGTCGCTCACCGGCCAGGTGCGGGCGTCGCGGACCACCAGCAGCCGGGCGCCGGCCTCGAGGCGGTCGGCCAGGAAGCGCGCGTACGCCCGGGGCAGGGACTGCCAGCGGGCCACCAGCGACACGGTCGCCCCGGCCAGCGCGCCCCGGCTGGCGGGGCAGTGCACCTGCCGCACGTGCAGGTCCGGGTTGCCGGCCAGCACCCGGGCGGCGAGGGCCGCGCCGTGGTCCAGCGCCGCACGCGGCCGGTCCACCGCGCCCCGAGTCCAGTGCGCGGTCATCTCGAAGGCGGCGGGCAGCCACGGTACGCCGAGGGCGACCGCCAGGTGCACCGCGGCGGCGTGCGGGGAGCCCAGCACCACCCCGGGGTACCGGCGGCGGGGGTACTGGTCGACGAACCAGCGGGCCACCCGCTCGGCGTCGACCTCGGCGGTCTGGTCCGGGGTGAGCGCGACCCGTCCGGCGGCCCGCGCGGCGGCGGCGCGGCGGACCGCCTCGGGCGCGGCGGTGAACCGGGACAGCGGGGTCGGCTGGCCGAGGTCGGCGCAGTCGGCACCGCGCAGCGCCCGGGCCGTGGCCGCCACCAGCACCCGGGCCGTGCTGCCCGTGGCGACCACCCGGTCGCCGGCCAGGCCGGCCCCGTCGGCGGTCAGCCCCTCCTGCACCTTGGGCACCGGCCCCACCTTGCCTCGTTCGCTCACCACGCGGCCCGGCTTCCCGTCCCGATGGGGTCTAAACGGGGCATTGGGGGCAATGCTCGGGTGGGTGGCGGTACGCCGGTCCGGGGCGCTCCGGTGCGTCGCCGCCCACCGGTCTCCGGCCGCCGCTGCGGGTTTCGGCCCGGCCGGCACGCGCAGTAGACGTCCACCACGGGGCTGAGCCCGGACACATCCGGACCCATGAGCGCCGCGCACGGCTCAGGCGGCCACGGCCACCCGGGACAGTACCCGGTGTCCAGGCCGAGCCGCTCGAGCGTGGTGCCCGGGCCGGGTCCGCCTAAACGAGGTCCTCCGCCTCCACGGTCATCCGGGTGTCGAGCATCCGGTCGCGCACCCGGCGGGCGGCGTCGCCGTCGGCGAAGACCCCCCGCAGGTCCGCCAGCGCCGGTTCGGGCGGGCGCAGCGGCACGTCCGGGTCCACCACCGCCTCCAGCACGCACGGCCGGTCCGCGGCAAGCGCCTCGTCCCAGGCCGCCCCGACCAGGTCGGGCCGGTCGACCCGGACGCCGTGCAGCCCCAGCAGCCGGGCCCAGCCCGCGTACGGCACGTCGGGCCGGCGGGGGCCGGCCCGGCCGCCGACCTGCCGGCCGCCCATGCCGGACTGGTCGCGGTTGTTGAGCACCAGCACCACCAGCCGCGGGTCGGCCCACTCGTGCCAGTGGTGCGCCACGGTGATCAGTTCGGCGAGGCCGTTGAGCTGCATCGCCCCGTCCCCGAGCAGCGCGAGCACCGGCTGGTCGGGGTGGGCGAGCTTGGCGGCGACCGCGTACGGCAGCGCACACCCCATCGAGCCGAGGGTGCCGCAGAGCTGTGCGTTCACTCCGGGCGGCAGCTCCAGGTGGCGGGCGTACCAGTAGAGCACCGAGCCCACGTCGACGGCGACCGCGCCGTGGCGGGGCAGCCGGGTGGAGAGCTCGTGCAACACCAGCTGCGGGTTCAACGGTTCGGCGGGCGCCTCGGCCCGGGCCCGGGCCTCGGCGTGCCAGCGGTCCACCGAGGCCTCGACGGTGGCGCGCCACTGCCGGTTGGGCTGGTCGGCCACCCGGGTGAGCAGCGCGCGCAGTGTCTCGCCGGCGTCGCCGACCAGCGGCACGTCCACCGGGTAGCGGGTGCCGATCCGCCGCCCGTCGATGTCGATCTGCACGGTGCGGGTCTGCCCCGGCATCGGGAAGTAGTCGGTCCACGGATCGTTCGTGCCGACCAGCAGCAGCGTGTCGGCGCCGCCCATCAGCTGCGCGGCCGCCGTGGTGCCGGCCTCGCCGAGCACGCCGGTGTGGAAGGGCAGCCCCTCGTCCAGCACCGGCTTGCCCAGCAGCGAGGTGGCCACCCCGGCGCCGAGCCGGTCGGCCAGCGCCACGATCTCGTCCTCCGCGCCCCGGGCGCCCTGGCCGACCAGGATCGCCACCCGCTGCCCGATGGTGAGCAGCGACGCCGCAGCGTCCAGGTCCGCCTCGTGCGGCAGCACCCGGGCCAGCGGCTCCCCCGGCGTCGCGGTCAGCACCCCCGCCACCTGCGGTTGGAGATCGGGTACGGCGGCCACCTGCAACTCCCGGGGCAGCACCACGCAGGTGGGGCTGCGGGTCGCCGCAGCGGTCCGGAACGCCTGGTCCAGCAGCGCCGCCACCTGCTCGGGGGACCGGCCGTAACGGACGAACTGGTTGCACACGTCGCCGAAGAGGCGGCTCAGCCCGATCTCCTCGTGCGCGCCGCCCAGCGGGCCGGTGATGTCCTCCCCGACGATCGCCACCACCGGCTTGCTGTCCAGCTTGGCGTCGTACAGGCCGTTGAGCAGGTGCACCGCGCCGGGGCCCTGGGTGGCCAGGCAGACGCCGATCTCGCCGGTGAACTTGGCGTGCCCGGTCGCCATGAAGGCGGCGGTCTCCTCGTGGCGGGCCGGGACGAACTCCGGGTCACCCCCGGCGGCGTCCAGCGCCTCGACCACCGGGGCGATGGCCTCGCCCGGGTAGCCGAAGGCGCGGGGCACCCGCCAGGCCCGCAGCCGGTCCACCACCAGGTTCGCGACCGTCCGGTCAGCCATTGCCCCGCCCGGGTGTGGCGGCGTCGACGTAGCGCAGCACGGCGCCGATGCCGTCGGTCAGGTCGGGCACCTCGTCCGGGCCGAGGACGGTCAGCTCGGCGTCTGTGCCGACCAGGGCGCGGACCAGGGCCGCGTCGGCGCGGACCCGCTGCGGGTCGCGCACGGCGGCGAGCTGCCCCGGGTCGGTGGCGATGTCGGTCGGCGCCGGGCCGATCCAGAGCTGCCCGGTCGCCGACGGGTCGTCGACGATGAGCATCGTGTCGACCTGGTTGCGCTGCAGGGCGGCGACCACGGCGGCCAACCCGGCGCCGACGTCCTCCTGCATGCCGAAGCGGTCCAGGGCGGCGGTGACGTGCTGGTCGGCGACCTCGGCGATGGTCTGCACGGTGAGGTCGTCCATCGCCTGCGGGTCGGCGCCGCCGGCCCGCTTTCCGGCGTCCGTGCGGACCAGCACGTCCTGCCAGCGTTCCGGCAGCTGCGCGGCGATCATGCCGGTGGCCCGGACGTCCCCGGCCACCACGACCACGTCGGCGCCGACCCGCTCGGCCAGGTCCGCGGTGGCCGCCGCGGCGTCGCCGGCGTTGTGATGCCACGCCTCCATGGCGGCCCGCTGGTAGCGCGACTGCGACCAGCCGCCGGGCCGCACCCGGCGCAGCTGGTAGCTCTCCCGCCCGCTGACCTGGGCGCGGCGGGGCACCCCGCCGGCACTGACCGCCACCGCGTCGGCGCCGGTCCGGTCGGCGAGCACTCGCACCCAGGCGACCTGTTCGCCGCGCTGGGCCAGCATCGGCATCACGTGCGGCAGCGGGCTCCAGGCGGCCAGGTCGCGCAGCGGCGGGGCGGCGAGGTACTCGGAGAGCACCACCCGGCCCCGGGTGGCGAAGGCGGCGAAGCCGTAGTCGCCCGCCATTGGGGCGTGGCCCCGGACCACCCGGTCCAGCGCCGCGATGGTCGGCTCGTCCGCGCCGTCGGCGGCGAGCTGTTCGGACAGGGCCCGCCAGCGCAGGTCGAGCGCCGGACGCGCGTCGTGGGTGTCCCTGGAGGCGTCCAGGTAGACCGAGCACCACGGCCCGGGACGGGCGTAGAGCGGGCGCAGGAAGGACAGCTGCATGCTCGAGACCCCTTTCCAGCTCGGCCGCACGCTTACCCGCGCCGTCGGGGATGTCACCTCGCCGGCAGGAGCGCGTGACCGGGGTTCATTCACGCCGTTCGACCGGACGGGCCGCTACCATCAGTGCACTTATCCGGACTCTCGGTGGTGACCATGGATAGCGATCTCCGGCTCCGCGTCGGACACCCGACGCAGCGGATCCTCACCGGGCGGGTGGTCCGGTTGCTGGAGGGGTATCCCCGCGAGGTGCGGGTCGGCCAGCCGGTGCTGGTGGCGGTGCTGACCGGGGCGAGCGTGGTGGGGCTGCTGATGCTGCTGGTGCGCAGCCTCCTGTCGACCGGCGGTGGGGGCGGCGGCGCCCGGCGCGGCTGGAAGGACCTGAAGAAGGGCCCCGAGTTCCTGGTCACCCCGCTGCGGGTACGCGACACCGCCGGCCTGCTCCACGAGGTGGAGCTGCACGGCCACCTGCCGCAGAGCGCGCTGCACCCGGACGACCACGTGCAGCTGACGCTGCGCCGGCAGCCCGACGCGGACCTGCCGCCCCGGGTAGAGCGGATCGTCAACGTCACCACCGGGCAGCTGCTCACCCCGCGCACCGCGACCGTCTGGTCGCACCTGGGCCCGCCCCTGCTGCTCCAGGCGCTGCTCGGCGCGCTGCTGCTCGCCGGCGTCGCAGCCTGCTCGGTGGTCACCGGCTGAGGTTTCCCCGCCCGCCAGGCCGGGCACCGCAAAGGTCACGTTCCCCGGATTCGCCCTGGCGGAGATCGACGTGGGCCCGGTGCGGCTGCGCGTGCGGGCGCTGGATCACCAGGGCCGGCTCAGCCGACCGGGGTGAGCGGGCGGGCCGGCTCGGGCGCGGTGCGCAGCATGCCCCGCCGCCGGGCCCAGCGCTCGAAGAACAGGGTGGCGAACGGCGGCACGGCGCTGACCAGCGCGACGGCGGTGGCGGGCAGGCTCCACCGATGGGTACGCGCCATCACCAGCACCAGCAGCCCGTAGGCCACGAAGAGCCCGCCGTGGATCGGCCCGAAGATCTTCACCCCGATCTCGTTGCCGGGCGGGCCGTACTTGACCGCCATGCCGACCAGCAGGGCCAGCCAGGAGCACGCCTCGGCGATCGCCGCCGCCACGAACAGCCGGGTCGTCTTCTCACGCATCGCGCCATGTTAGCCAGCGGGTGGCGCCGATCCGACGCTTTCGCACCGGAGGCGACGGGGATCACGGAGGCCGCGAATGGGTAGGTAAGAGTCCTTCGGGTCTTCCCCACCCGTGCCGGGACGTGCGAGGTTGGAGGAACCAACGGTGACAGGGTGGTGACCATGGGCGCAGACGTCGGCGTGCGGACCTTCAGTCGAGAGGACCGGGCCCGCTACCGCGAGAAGGTACGCCGCTGCCTGGACGTCTTCGCCGAGATGCTGCGCGAGTCGCGGTTCGACGTCGAGCGGCCGATGACCGGGCTGGAGATCGAGCTGAATCTGGTCGACGACCACTCCATGCCGGCGATGCGCAACGCCGACGTGCTGGCCGCCGTCGCCGACCCCAGCTTCCAGACCGAGCTGGGACAGTTCAACGTGGAGATCAACGTGGCGCCCCGCCGGCTCGTCGGCACCGGCACCGCCGAGTTCGAGGAGCACGTCCGGGCCAGCCTGAACGCGGCGGAGCAGAAGGCCCGCACGGTCGGCGCGCACATGGTGATGATCGGCATCCTGCCCACCCTGCGCCCGGAGCACCTCACCGCCGCGACGCTGTCGGCCAGCCCGCGCTACGAGCTGCTCAACGAGCAGATCTTCGCCGCCCGCGGCGAGGACCTGCGGATCTCGATCAACGGGGTGGAGCGGTTGGCCACCACCGCCGACACCATCACCCCGGAGGCGGCCTGCACCAGCACCCAGTTCCACCTCCAGGTCAGCCCGGCGCAGTTCGCCGACTACTGGAACGCCGCCCAGGCGGTCGCCGGGATCCAGGTGGCGCTCGGCGCGAACTCGCCGCTGTTCTTCGGCCGGGAGCTGTGGCGGGAAACCCGCATCCCGCTGTTCCAGCAGGCCACCGACACCCGCGCGGAGGAGATCAAGGCCCAGGGGGTACGCCCCCGCGTCTGGTTCGGCGAACGCTGGATCACCAGCGTATTCGACCTGTTCGAGGAGAACGTCCGCTACTTCCCGGCGCTGCTGCCGGTCTGCGACGCGGAGGACCCCGCCGAGGCGCTCGCCGGCGGCGGGGTGCCGAAGCTGGCCGAGCTGCGGCTGCACAACGGCACCGTCTACCGGTGGAACCGGCCGGTCTACGACGTGCTCAGGGGCCGCCCGCACCTGCGGGTGGAGAACCGGGTCCTGCCGGCCGGGCCGACGGTGCTGGACACCGTCGCCAACGGGGCGTTCTACTTCGGGCTGGTCCGGGCGCTGGCCGAGTCCGACCGGCCGCTGTGGTCGCAGATGTCGTTCAGCGCCGCGGAGGAGAACTTCACCAACTGCGCCCGGCACGGGATCGACGCGCAGGTCTACTGGCCGGGCCTGGGCTACCTGTCGGTGACCGAGCTGGTGCTGCGGCGGCTGCTGCCGCTGGCGTACCACGGGCTGGACCGGTGGGGGCTGGACCCGGGCGAGCGCGACCGGCTGCTCGGCATCATCGAGCAGCGCTGCCTGACCGGGCGCAACGGGGCGACCTGGCAGGTGGAGACCCTGCACCGGCTGGAGTCCGCCGACCACCTGGACCGGCCGGAGGCGCTGCGCGAGGTCGTCCGCCACTACGTGGACCTGATGCACAGCAACCGCCCGGTGCACGAGTGGCCGATCCCCTGACGGCCGGCCGGGCTCCCCGGCATCGCGCCTCAGGCCATCCGGACCGGCCGCGCGGCGGCTAGTGCCGCGGCCTGGTACGCCGTCAGCGATTCCCCGTCGGCCACGACCTCCAGTGGCCACTTCTCCCTCAGGTCGGTCCACAGCCGGGCAGTCAGGCCGGAGTACGCCTTGAGCTCGTCCGCGCCCTCGGCCACCCGCAGCACGTACACCCATGTCGCCCCGTCGGGCGCCCCGTCGAAGGGGTCCCGCCAGGCGCGATACAGGCTGTGACCGCCGCGACGTGGTGCTTCGGTGGACAGGAGGATGTCCGCCCGGGTCGGGTCGGGGGCGTTCGCGGGACCGGTCGGGCTGAACCGGTACGGCGGCGGCGGTACCTCGGCGATGACCGGCACGTTGAGCAGGTCGGGGTTGTCGGGGTCGCCGAGGAAGGAACGGATCAGGTCCCGTTCATTCGGAGTGATGCTGACCACCTCGTACGCCAGGTTGAGCAGGAGCGTGTCGTCGGCCAGGTCCCACTCACCCGCGGCGTAGTGCTCGCGCACGGTGCTAAGCGTGTCGTCGGACAGGCGGCCCGCGAGTCGGGCGCACACTTCGGTGACCGCCGCGTAGGTCTTCTCATCCATGGCGCTCACTTCTTCTTGTAGTCGCCGAGCTCAGTTGTGGTGACGCTCCCCTGGGCGTCCTGAACCACTCTAATGATCTTGTTGCCCTTGGGGCCTTCCCACGTCCAACTACCGTCACCACCCACGTCGGGGTGACTGTAACGGGGCGGATTGCTCATCGGTACGCCCTTCGGCGCGGGGTTCGGCGCCGGCGGGTTGGTGATGACGCCCGGGTCGTTGCTGTTCGGCGGGTAGGCGGTGCGGATCTCGCCGTTGGCGAGAACAGTCGTCTTGACCTCGACACCGTCGACCGTGCCCGTGTAGTCGTAGGCCCACGCTGGGTTACCGTCGGCATCCTTGGTCAGGTACGGCCCCTTCGCCGGCGGACCCTGCTGCGTCACCTGGTGCGCGGCGTCGAGGATCTTCGGCTCGTCCCAGTCCTTGGGGAACTCCGTCTTCTTCGAGAAGCCGGTGCCCGGGAAATGGCCGCCCTGCCGGCCGCCGTCGCCGTGGAGGATGTGCTTCCTCGACGTCTCACTGTGGTGGACGTCGTCCACGGCAGGCGGCGTGGTGGGTTTGGTGGGTTGGCTGGGCTTCGCCGGCGTGGTGGGATTGGTGGATCCCTGGCCGGAACCTCCTGGGCGGCCCTTCTGCGCGGCCTGGGCGGTGGCCTGTTGCGCGCTGGAGATGCCCTTGCTCGCGTTGATGCCGCCCTTCGGGGGCTTCCCGGTGGTGCCGCCTCCACCGTCCCCGCCGCCGGGCTGCTTCGGTTTCGCCATGGACGCCCTATCCGTTGAGGAGCCGGGAGAGGTTGGTCAGGCTGGTGACCAGTGCGGTGACGTAGATGAGGATGCGTCCGGCCCACTTCGCGACGGCCGCCGCGATCTGAGCGGCGATCACCGGGATCGTGACGACGAAGATGGCCTCGACCGCCCAGACGATCACGTGCGCCACGAGGTCGGCGATGAGGTCGCGCACGATGTCGCGGGTGAAGGACACCAGGTTTCCGGCAGCCTGGGTGGCCACCGCCATCGCGGCGGAAACCGCGCCGAGCCCGCCGACGGCCTCGACGTTGTGGCCCATCAACCCCTGGTACGCCTCCGCGGCCCGCCCCTGCCAGTCGGGCAGGTCCCCGTCGAGACGCGACCGCAGGTCGATGGCCATGCTCTGCAGTTCGGCGGCCATGTTGTCCCAGCTGGCAGCATGCGAGGCCACCACGTCGGGCATGCCGGTGAGGTCGTCGAGGATCTGCCGCAGCGGCTCGAAATACTCCATCGCCCAACCGAGCCCGTTGGCCAGCAGCGCGCTGAAGGGGTCCAGCACGGTCGCCGCGACGTCGAGCCCGAACGCGGCGCCCGCGAGCAGGTCGTCGACCCAACCCTCACTCCTGATCGCGTCGACCAGGCCCTCGAAGCCGTCGGCGAGGGAGGCGCCGGTCCAGACCTCGCGGGTCGACGCGACGTCGGCGACGAGTGACGTGTCGGTCATCGCGCCGCCCTCACCGGTCCAACTGGCTTTCCACCCTGCTGATCAGGATGGCGGCGGCGTCGTCGACCGCGTCGTAACCCTCGGCGGTCCGGCGCAGTCCCGCGACGGCCAGCGAAAGGTTCTCCTCGACGTATGCGATCAGCTCGTCCTGCCGGCCGTGCTTGCTCTCGAGGATCCCGGAGATCCAGCCACACAGCAGCCCGTACGCCGCGTCGTCCTGCGCGATGTGCGTGCTGGCGGCCTTCACCGCCTCGAAGCGCGCCTTCAGCGCCTCGACGTGGTGCGCGTGCGTGCGGATCTGCTCCGCATCGACTGCGAATCCGTCGCCCATCAGACTCACCACCAGTTTCGGCGGTCGTCGCCGCTCTCCGGAGCCGGATCCGGGCCGCGCAACTGCTGCCCGACCCGCTCGGCGATTGCGCGCGCCGCCGCCGACTCGGTCCCCACGGTCTCCGCGATGATCTCCTGCGAGCGGTCGGCCAGCTTCTCCCTGGCCTCGCGGATCGTATTCATGATCGTCCGGGCCACGACGTCCGGCGCAACCCGCTGGATCTGCCGACCCAGCTGCAGATCCACCAACGCGCCGACGGAATCGATCCTGACCTCGACCATCCCATTGCCGTCGGCCGCGGTCACCCGGAGTTGCTGAAGACGGTTGCTCATGGACTTGGTGTCTGCCGCCACCTTGTCGATTCGACCCTTCCATGCCGAGAGCCGCTCCATCGCGCTGTCCGGGTCCAGCACACCGCCACTGCCCGGGAGGTCGGCGTCCACTTCCCCTCCCCATGATGATCACGAAAGGGCGGAGTCTAACAAGGACGGATCATCGAGGGGTGCCGCAGCTTCTCTCGCGACCACGCCGAGGTCCATCTCTGACCGGGCGACACGGCCGCATCGGCGCCACCCCGCTGGCGCGGGCCGCGCGGCGAGGACGACATCGATGAGATCCTCACCGTCCACGGTGACCGACAGCCGGGCCAGGGCCGGACGACCCCGCACTACCGCTCCTACTGTTCCTGATGTCGATAGTCGTCGCTGTGCTGGGGCTCCTGATGGTGGTGATGCGTGCACTGCTGCGGCAAGCCACCACACTGCGGACCGACATGGAAGCGGTGATCTGATGCCCATCGTCGTGCGCATCGACGTCGAGCTGGCCAAACGCAAGATGAGCGTCGGTGAGTTCGCCGAGCGGGTCGGGCTCACGCCGGCGAACGTGGCGGTGCTGAAGAACGGTCGCGCCAAGGCCGTTCGCCTCAGCACCCTGGAAGCCATGTGCCGGGTGCTCGACTGCCAGCCCGGTGACCTGCTCGAATGGGTCGAGGAATGAACGACCACGGCACAGCACTCGGCCCCACCCATGCCGGGCGCAGCATCACGCTCTGGGCCGACACCAGCATCATCCACCTGCTGCTGGACGGCGTCCGCCTCAGGACCGTTCCGTCCCGGCTCACCCTCAACCACCTGCGGCAGCTGCTGGCTGACGGCGGTCAACCTGCCGGACCATCGCCCATCGCCACCGGCCCGGCCAAGCCCGGTGGCCCGATCGAAGTCGACCGGCTCGTCACCGCCAACGGCTTCATAGCCCTCGCCGGCCGGCAACATCCGGTCGGCTATCACCTCGCCGGGCGTCGGATCACCGCCCGCCTTGACCACCGCGTCCTGCACATCCTCGACGCCGACCGGACGCTGCTGCGCAGCCTGCCTGTCGGCGCACAGGTCCACGTACACAGCCAGGTGCGCCCTGACATACAAAGATCAACGTCGGCCGCCTTGAGGGCTGCCATCGCTACCAGGGCGGATGATTCGTCCGACTACGTTCGGTCACCGCAGGGCGGACGGATGCGCGCGGATCGCGGCAGATGCGGATGCCGTTGGGTGCTGAGCGATCCAGGATGGACGGTGGCTGGTGTACGAGATTGCACCCTGCGTGACAGACTGCGATCATGGAAGAGACGCCAAGCTTTCTTCGCCCTTTCGTGCTGACCCCACCCGACCGCCACGCGGAGCGGGAGGTGAACCTCGACTGGTACCTGCCGGATGGAGACGTGCCACGCCCCGCGGTGATCCTCGTCCATGGCGGCCCGATGCCGCCCGGCACGAGCCCGACCCCACGTGACTGGCCGGTCTACCGCGGCTACGGCTCGCTCCTCGCCTCCCTCGGCCCCGTCGCGGTGACCGTCGAGCATCGGCTCCAGGTGGTTGTCGGCCCGGACGGCCCCTTCGCGGACTACCCCACCGCGGCCCAGGACGTCGCCGCGGCGGTAGAGCGGGTACGTGCCGACCCGCGCGTCGACCCGGAGCGGATCGCGCTCTGGTTCTTCTCCGGCGGAGGGCTGCTGAGCACCGACTGGCTCCGCGAGCGGCCGGAGTGGCTGCGCGCAGTCGCCCTGACGTACCCGCTGCTGGCGCCGTTGCCAGAGTGGGGCATCGATCCGCGGTTCGCGCCCGCCGCGGCGATCGGCGAGGCGGGGCGGCCCGTACCGCCGCTTCTGCTCACCCGGGTGGGCCTGGAGCGCGACTTGTTGGCCGAGCCGGTCGCTGTGTTCCTGAAGGCGGCGGGTGACACGGGTGTACCGGTCGACGTGCTCGACGTGCCGAACGGGCAGCACGGGTTCGACATGCTCGACCACACCGACGAGTCCCGGCAGGCGGTCGAGAAGGCGGCAACCTGGATCACCGAGCGGCTCAGGGGGCAGCGGTAACCGATCCCGGCGGGTGCCCCGCCGGTCCTGGCGCCGCCGCCCATCGGCCGTTCGATCACTTCGACGCCGGGCTTCCGCCATGATCCAGTGCACTGATCTCGGCATTATGCGGGTGATCTTCGATCACCTTCGCCCTGGCGGGCCGCATAACGCCTGATATGCAGAGTGATCGAGGCGCTGCGCGCCCAGAATTTGGAGCCTCACGATCACCTGCATATCAAACAGATCCGGATGTGGCGTGCCCGCCGGGATCGCAACCTGAGCGCCGCGGAGGGCCGCGGCTACGGCCGGTCGCCGGCCTCGGGGTAGGTCGTCGGGCTGCGCTGGCCAGCGAGGACGGCGCGGGTGAACGCGGCTAGGCCGGTCGGCAGGCTCGTGGGGCACCGATGCGCCGCAGCGGCGCTGACGTCGTCAAGAACCGATGCGCTGGCCACCATGGCCGAACGCAGCTCAGCGAGGTCGAGACCCGCCACGGTCGCTTCGATACCGTCTGGCAGCGAGGACGGGTCATGGTCGAGGACTTGCGACAGACCGTGCCATGGGTAGCTCGTGCCCAGTGCGGCGGCCCATAGCGCCCAGATGTGCTGCCGGGCCTCCCCAAGCCGCTGGTGCGCCTCCCATGGCGAGCCTCGTCGCACGTACTTGTCCGCGTCGAGCAGCGCCCGCCAGCCCTGGAAAGCCCACGTGCGGACCTGTTCAGCGGCAACGTCGTACGCCGAGGGCATCACTACTTCTTCGCCGAAGCCGCCCGCGGGATACAGCGAGACGAAGTCCGGCGCGGCTTCGCCGCGACGAACCTCCGCCTCCGCAATGACGGCCAGATCAAGCTGAACGCCGTTGGAGAGCTGGGCGAAGACCCGTCGGATGAAGAAGTCACCAGTCGATGACTCCTCGCGCAACACGTCGATCAGCTGCTCGCCGCGGAGATGCTCGACCAGAGACTTCTCCACGTCACGTATCCGGCCCGCGCCGGCCGCACCTCTCGCCGCGCCGACGCCCATCGCAGCGTCCACGTCGGACAGTTCGTCGGCGGCACCCCGCCCCAGCGAGCACCCCACCGACAGCGAGGTCACCGCCGGTGATATCTCACAGAACTCGAGCAGTCTGGCGAGCGCCCGTCGGTGACGCTCGAGCCGCGGTGGAAGTGCCGATATCCAGTCGCGCCCGTCCGCCATGGCTGCCATCTTGCCGGACTCTGAGCAGAGGTTTCGAGCGGGTTGCTGGTCTGCGCGCCGCAGCACAGATCGGCCTCTCACCGTCCAGGAGGTGTCGCCGAGCCAGTGGCGCCGTCCCGGACTGCAGGTCTATGGAGGCGAGGTCGCCAGCTGCGGGACTGTCCGCTCATCGGCATGTCCGAGCGTCGACCGCGCGGTTTCACGGTGACGCTGGGTAGCGCGCGGATCGCGGCATGAGCGGATGTTCAGACGTGCCGCTGCGGACGCCTCGGCGATACTCGCACTCATGGAGATGCCGCCTGCAACACGGTCC